>DATHAG010000001.1:0-2333 GCA_035296825.1 Gaiellaceae bacterium
GTCGGCGCCTTACGCGGCTTCGGCCAGCTCGTGCTGGAGCTTCGTGAGCGCCTCGGACTCGAGCTGGCGCACCCGCTCACGGGTGATGCCGAGCTCCTTGCCGATCGCCTCGAGCGCCGCCGGCTCCCCGTCGACGCCGAAGCGCAGCTCAATGATCCGGCGCTCCCGCTCGGGCAGCGTCGCGATCGCGCGCCGGACCTCGCCGCGCCGCATCGAATGGAGAGCCTCTTCCTCTGGGCTCTCCGCGGACGGATCGCCGAAGAGGTCGCCCAGCTCGCCGTCGCCCTCCGAGCCGATCTCCCGGTTCAGGGAGACCGACGCCTCGACGGCATCGAGCGCCTCGTCCACGTGCAGGAGCGAGAGCTCGGTGGCCTCGGCCAGCTCCTCTCGAGTCGGCCTGCGGCCGAGCTTCGTCTCCAGCCGGTTCGAGGCACGCGTGAGCTTCAGGCGCCGCTCGTTGACGTGGGTCGGGATCCGGATCGTCGCGGACTGATTCGAGATCGCCCGCTGGCAGGCCTGGCGAATCCACCAGGTGGCGTAGGTCGAGAACTTGAAGCCTCGCCGCCAGTCGAACTTCTCGACGGCGCGGTTCAGGCCGATCACGCCTTCCTGGACGAGATCCAGCAGCGGCATGTCCTTGCGCTGGTAGCGCTTGGCGATCGAGATCACCAGGCGCAGGTTCGAATTGATCATGCGCTCCTTCGCGGCAGCATCGCCGCGCTCGACGCGCTTGGCCAGGGCGACCTCCTCCGCCGCAGTGAGCAGCGGGAAACGGCCGGCCCGGTGCATGAACAGCGAGAGAGCATCGGTCGGGACCGGAGCCTCGACGCGAGCCGCCTGCCGCTCGACCGGCTCCTCGGGCGCGGGCACGACGATCTCGACCTCACGAGCCTCGAGCTCGGCGCGGAGCTCGGCAAGCTCCTCGTCATCGAGATCGTGCTCATGGGCGAACGCCTCGAGAGCGTTCTCCTCGATCGAGCCGTTGTCCTCAGCGTCCTCGAGAAACTCGGGGACTACAAGTTCAAGCGTGGTGCTCAGTGTCTTCCTCACTTCCTTCGTCGTCGGCTTTACCGGCTCGATCGCGGGACGCAGACGCCTCGCTCGCCGCCGGCAAGAGTTACAACGTACCGGGACTGTGGATATTCCGAAAGTTCGCGGTCTTTGCGAACTTCCGCCCGACAGCATCTTGCACTCGACCCGTCCGAGCCATAGCTTCCCCGATGCACCGAGTACGGGACGCGAGTAGGTTGAAGCCGTAACCGAAGGTTGTACGCGGAGGTCGCAAGACCGAGGCGAAAAGTCATCGGAGACGGTGGACGAAAGCGTAACCGGCTCGGTGAACCTTTTTATCGGCTCGTTCCCGCAGCACGCCGCTGGGCGGCCCGCACCGCTGCGGTGAGGGTCTCGATGTCGTAGGCGCCCTGATGACGCAGGCCGTTGACGAAGAACGTCGGCGTCCCGGAGACGCCGCTCAGGTCCGCGTCCTCCACGTCGGATGCGATCCGGCCCGCGTGCTCGTGGCGGCGGAGTTGCTCCGTGAACCGCTCCACGTCGAGCCCGAGCTGCTCAGCGTAGGAGATCAGGTACTTCGGCTCGAGCGCGTCCTGGTGCTCGAAGAGAAGGTCGTGCATGGGCCAGAAAGCGTTCTGGTCGTCGGCGGCCTCGGCCGCCTCTGCGGCGAGCTGCGCGCGGGGGTGCACGTCCGCCAGGGGCAGGTGCCGGAAGACGTAGCGCAGGTCCTGGCCGAACTCGTTCAGCAGCTCGCGCACGACCGGCTCGGCCTGGCCGCAATTAGGGCATTCGAAATCGCCGTACTCGACGAGCGTCACCGGGGCGTCGTCGGAACCACGAATGTGGTCGCGCTCCAGATCGACCGGCGCCGCGAGGTCGACGATCGATTCCGCCGTGCCCGCGAACTGGCGCGAGCGCAACTCGTCGGGAAGGCGCCTGATCACGCGCGCGACGACCCACGCCAGCAGCGCGGAGCAGAGGGCCGCGGCGAGGACCGCGAATTTGGCCTCCTCGAGCTCGCGGCCCTCGAAGGCGAGGGTCGCGATCAGGAGCGAGACCGTGAAGCCGATCCCGGCCGCGACGCCCGCCCCGATCAGGCCGGGCCAGGTCACGGGCAGACGCAGCCCACTCCGCGTCGCCAGCCAGGAGGCGCTGACGATCCCGACCGGCTTGCCCACCACGTAGGCGAAGAAGATCCCGAGCGAGACAGGCGAGGTGAGCGCGTCTTCGAGCAGGCTGCCCCTGATCTCGATGCCGATGTTGGCGAGCGCGAACAGCGGCACGATGACGTAGCTCGTCCAGGGGTGCCAGATCCGCTGGAG
>DATHAG010000002.1:0-40697 GCA_035296825.1 Gaiellaceae bacterium
CGCGTCCAGTTCGTCAGCGGCACGCAGCGCCACCGGCACCATCGCGCCGTAGGCGATCAGGCTCACGGCGTCCCCTTCCCGGGCAACCCGCGCCTTTCCGAGCGGAACGACGTGCTCGCCGTCCGGCACCTCATCCCGAGCCGTCCGATAGAGGAGCTTCGGCTCGAAGACGACGACCGGGTCGTCCGAGCGGATCGCCGCCGCCAGAAGTCCCTTGGCGTCGGCGGGCGTCGACGGGATCGCAACCTTGATCCCGGGCGTGTGCACGTAGTAGGCCTCCGGCGAGTCCTCGTGGAGTTCGGGCGCGCGGACCCCGCCCCCGTAAGGCATCCGGATGGTGATCGGGAAGTCCATCGCTCCGCCCGTCCGCCAGCGGTAACGCCCGACGTGACAGATGAGCTGGTCGAGGGCCGGATAGCTGAACGCGTCGTACTGCATCTCGCAGACCGGCCGCCAGCCCGCCATCGCGAGCCCGACCGCGCTGCCGAGGATCCCGGCCTCCGCGAGAGGCGTGTCAACGCAGCGGTCAGCCCCGAAGCGGTCTCGAAGCCCTGCCGTGGCGCGGAAGACCCCGCCCGCTCGACCGACGTCCTCGCCGAGCACCATGACGTCCGTATCGCGCTCCATCTCGACATGGAGGCCGTCGTTTACCGCTTCGACGAGCGTCCTAGCCGGCATCCCGAAGATCCGGTGGAGGCTCGGCGTACGCGTGCGTGAAGACCAGCTCGGGATCCGGTTCAGGCAGCCCTTCAGCGGCCGCGATGCCTGCTTTCATTGCAGCCAGGGCCTCCTCGCCGATCTCCTTAGCGACCTGGTCGTCGAGGACACCGATTCTGCGCAAGTAGCGGGCGAAACGGTCGTGGCACTCGTTCTCGCGCTCGAGCCTGACCCGCTCGGGGTCGATGTAGACGCTGGGGTCGTCAGCCGTCGCGTGCGGCGCCATCCGATAGGTCAGCGCCTCGATGAAAGTGGGGCCGCCACCGGCCCGCGCGCGCTCAGCCGCCTCGCAGGTCGCCTCGTAGACGGCCAGGACGTCGCCCCCGTCGACGCGAACGCCGGGCATACCGTAGCCACGTGCCTTGTCGGCGAGCGTCTCCGCCCGCGTCTGCGCCGACACCGGCGTCGAGATCGCCCAGCCGTTGTTGTTGCAGAGCAGAATCGCTGGAGCAGCCATCACCCCGGCGAGGTTAGCGCCCTCGTGAAAGGCTCCCTCTGAGGTCGCGCCGTCCCCGAAGAACACGAGCGAGCAGGCGCTTTCCCCCCGAAGCTTCTTTCCCCAGGCGAGTCCGACCGCGTGCGGGATCTGCGATGCGATCGGGACTGCGATCGAGGCGACGCGGAACTCGGCCGGGTTCCACCAGCCAGCGGGATGACCGCGCCACCAGGCCAGGATCGTCTCAGGCCGCATCCCGCGCAGTAGGCCGACCGCGGACTCACGATAGGAGGGAAAGATCCAGTCCTCGTCTGCCAATGCATGCACAGCTCCGACCTGAATGGCCTCGTGCCCCCAGTAGATCGCGTAGGTCCCGATCCGCCCCTGTCGGTGGTAGACAACCGAGCGCTCGTCGTAGGTCCTGAGCAGCACCATGCTGCGGTAGAGCGCGACCAGGTCGGTTTCGGTGAGTCCCTCCACCTCGCCGTCGGCCACGTCCCCACCGTCGCCGATGACCCGGCGGACATCGGGCTCCGCAGGCGCCACCTGGGTCATGGTGCATTAGTACCCGACACGAGGACGGTCAACGAACACCGATCCGCTTCGAAGACGACCTCGTTGACGTCGCCGAGATCCTCCCCGTCGACCTGCAGGGGCGTCGGCCCGTCGCAGTCGATCTCGACGAGATCCCGGTCATGGAGGTACAGCACCGCCGAGGAGCGATGCTGCCCGGGCCGCGCGAGCAACCACGCAGCCAGCCTCGGAAGCTGCCAGGGTGCGAGCTCCCGCGGGGCGACGACGTCCAGCCCCTCCTCGAAGCGGGCAAGCGGCGCCACGTGGACCGGCAGGCGCCCGAAGTAGGTGTAGGGGTCGCAATTCGCCGCGAGCGCGAAGGCGACACGCCCCCGCCCGCGGACCGTCATCGAGGGGCGAAAGCGCGCGCGGCGCTCCGCCAGCAGGCGGGCGAGCATCGCGACGAACGCCACGTCACCGGGGCGGCCGGTCGCACGGCGCCCGAGCGCGTCCACGGCGCGGACGAGCTCGGCGTCGAGCCCGAGGCCGCCCGAGAATGTGAACCGCCGGCCGTTGGCCCGCCCGAGTGAGATCCTCCGAGTCGCGCTCGTGCGGCCCAGGATGCGGGCGGCTTCAAGCGCGTCACGTGGCAGGCCGAGCGCGCGCGGTAGGACACTCGTCCCACCCCCGGGGACGAACCCGACCGGGATGTCGCCCCGCACGCCGTTCACCGCCTCGTTGAAGCCCCCGTCGCCGGAGAAGACGTAGACACGGTCGTAGCCAGCGCTACTTTCGGCAAGCTCCTGCGCGTGGCCGGGGCGCTCCGTGAAGGCTGTCTCAACCTCGCCGCCGGCCGCCAGGGCCTCCGCCACCGCCTCCGTGAGCGCCGGCGTCACGCGGCTCGCAGTCGGGTTGACGATCAGGAGCGAGCGCGTCACGCCGGCGTCGAATAGCCGCGCATGCCGTCGACCAGAAGCGCGTAGAAGCGGTCAGCCAGGTCATCCGTGTCGGCTCCCGGTCGGAGCCAGGTGTACGCCCAGTTCGCCGCCGAGAGAAAGACGAGCGCAGCGACCGACTCGTCGAGGTCGGAACGGAGCTCTCCGAGCTCGCGGCCCTCGCGGAAGAGGGCCCTGATGCGGTCCTCGTAGCGGCGCCGCTCCGCCAGGATCTCCTCCCGATGCTCGCCCTCGAGATTCCGCCACTCCTGGACGAAGATCGTCGCGACGTCGAGCTGGTCGCCCACGGTTGCGAGATGCGCCCGCAACGCCAGACGAATGCGGTCGGTCACGGCGAGCTCCTCGGGAATTCCGTCGAGCCCGTGGTGAAAGGCATCCGCCCCCTCGCGCATGGCCTCGTAGAGAAGCTCCTGCTTGCCGCCGATGTGCGCGTAGAGCGAGCCCTTCTGGACTCCGAGTGCCTGCGCGAGATCGCCGACGGACGTCCCGTGATAGCCCTTCTCTGCAAAGAGCCGGGCGGCGTGGCGTGAGAGCTCTGCGCGGCGGGTAGTCACGCTAGAGTGACACCCTAACGACCGTTTGGTTGGGAGGCGAGATGACTGCGCGCGAAACCGAGTTCAAGGATTACCTTCAGGGAGGCGGCCAGGTCGAAACCGGGGACTGGATGCCGGACGAATACCGCGCCCGCCTCGTCAAGTTCATCGAGATGCATGGGAACTCGGAGCTCATGGGCGTCCTGCCTGAGCGGGAGTGGATCCTGCGCGCCCCGACCCTCCAGCGCAAGCTCGCGCTGACGGCGAAGGTGCAGGACGAGGTCGGGCACGCGCAGCTGATCTACCGGGTGGTCGAAGACCTCGGAAAGCCGCGCGAGCAGTGTCTCGACGACCTGATCTCCGGCGTGTCGAAGTTCCACAACGTCTTCCACTATCCGACCAAGACCTGGGGCGACGTGGGCGTGATCGCCTGGCTCGTGGACGCCGCCGCGATCATCTCCCAGAAAGCGCTTCTCAAATGCTCCTACGCCCCGTACGCCAGGATCATGAAGAAGATTTGCTGGGAGGAGTCCTTCCACATCCTCCACGGCCGCGACGTCGTCCTGACGCTCGTGAACGGGACCGATGAGCAGCGGGGGCTCGTCCAGGAGGCGATCAACCGGTGGTGGGGGCCGCTCATGCAGTTCCACGGAAACCCGATCGCCGCCGAGTCCGATCCGATGGTGGAGTGGCGCATCAAGAGCCAGGCCAACGAGGACGCCCGTCAGCAGTTCCTGGACGGGTACGTGCCGCAGATCTGGGAACTCGGTCTGTCCGTGCCGGATCCTGCGCTGCGAAAGGACGAGGAGACCGGGGTCTGGCACTACTCGGAGCCGGATTGGGATGAGCTCAAGCACGTAGTCACCGGTCACGGTCCCAAGAGCCAGGAGCGGCTCGACTTCCGTCGCCGCTTTCGCGACCAGGAAGCCTGGGTGCGACAGGCTGTCCTGACCGAGGCGGCGTGATCTACGAGGTCTTCCGGCAGGAGCGCAAGGGCCAGGCGTTCCAGCATGCCGGCTCGATCACTGCTCCCAACGACGCCTTCGCCGAGGCTTACGCGCGAGAGCAGTACGGGCGGCGCCAGGAGTCGGAAGCGCTCTGGCTCGTGGCGCGAACGGCCCTCCGCGAGATCCACGACTTTCCGGACGAGCTGCAGAAGAGCTACCACCGCGTCGACGGCTACTCCCTGAAGGCGAAGCTGAAGGAGGCACGTGAGAGAGCGGGCACAACGGCTCCTGCAGATCGCTGACGACGAGCTCGTCCTCGGTTGGCGGGACTCCGAGTGGACCGGGATCGCCCCCTTCCTCGAGGAGGACGTTGCACTCTCCTCGATCGCCCAGAACGAGATCGGGCACGCCCGCGCCCTTTACGAGCTCGCAGCGCGCGACCTGGGCACGACGGCGGACGAGCTCGCGTTCGACCGCGCACCGGAGGAATACCGCTGTGCGCCGTTCGTCGAGGTCCGGCTCATGGCCTGGGCCGACACGATCGCGCGCCGCGTCCTCTACGAGGCCGCAGACGCGATCCGGCTCGACATGCTGAAGGCGGATCCCGACCCTGAGCTGGCGGGCCTCGCGGCAAAGATGGATCGCGAGGAGGTCTACCACCGGCTCCATGCGGAGATGTGGGCCGACCGCCTGCGCGAAGAGCCGCGCTTTCGAACCGCCGTCAACGCGCTGTGGGGCCAGGCTCTCGGCGTTCTGGACGCGGAGCTCGCGGCGGTACTTGCAGAGCGAATGCCGGAGCAGCTCGGCTGGACACCTGCGGCAGCCGTTCCCGCAGCCCGAGACGGCCACTCGGATGGGTTTCGCGAGCTCTGGGACGACATGACGATGGTGCGCCGCTCGATCCCGGGGGCGTCATGGTGACGGGCGAGGCGGTCTGGGCGGCGCTTGCGGCGATCCCCGACCCCGAGATCCCCGTCATCTCGCTCGTCGATCTCGGCGTCGTCCGGGACGTGTCGGTCGACGACGAGCGCGTTCGAGTGGAGTTCACGCCGACCTTTCTCGGCTGTCCCGCCCTCGAAGTGATGCGAGACGCGATGGCAGCGAGCATCGAGGCGCTCGGCGGCAAGCCGGAGATACGCGTAGTCGTCGACGACTCGTGGTCGACGGACCGGATCACGACCGCGGGCCGGGAAAAGCTGCGGGAGGCGGGCTTCGCGCCCCCGGCGCCGCATGCGGCCGAGCCTCCCAAGCTCGTCCAGCTGCGGTCGAACGCCTTCCGGTGCCCGTATTGCGGGTCAAGCGAGACAAAACTCGAAAACCTCTTCGGCCCGACGCCGTGCCGCTCGGTCCGCTACTGCGAGAGCTGCCGGCAGCCGTTCGAGCAGTTCAAGACCATCTAGCCCCCTCACGTCGAGCGCGCGCGGCCAGACCTCGTTCATACGGGACGCTCCCTCGCTGGCCTGGCCGGCGAGACGCTCGGCACCGTCGCCCCCGCCGAGGCTCACATCTACACGCGCAGCGTCGCCCTCCCGAGCACGGCCGGAAACGAGCTCCAACGCCCTCTCCGCCGGGGCTTCGTACACCTGGTCAGCTGTCTCCGCTTAGCGCCGGTCGCTCCGTGCCTCATACGACCGGTTCCCGCCGCATGCGCTGATACGCGAGCGCGGCCAGCAGGAACAGCAAACCGAGGACGATGAACGAAAGGACGCGCCACACCGACTCGAGCTCGGAAAGGTCATAGAGAAACACCTTTCCCGCTGCAAGGATCAAGAGCCCGAATCCGGCTAGCCGCAAGTCGCGGACCTCACGGCGCAGGCCCAGCCAGAGGGAAGCGAGGCCGCCAACGGTCCAGAAGATGCTCAGGAGCGCCTGGCCCTGCTGGCGGACGTCGAGACCGATGCCGGTGCGGATGCTGTCCGCTCCCGGTTGGAATGTCTCCACAATCGCGGCGGAGGCCAGGTAGACAAGCGCGAGGGCCCGAAGGCAGAAGAGCACGCGCCTCCAGTCGGCCTCCTCGCGAGGCCAGACGAGTGCGCACCGCGCCGATGCGACGGTCACGGCGCCGATCGCCAGAGCCGCGGCGCCGAGATCTGGGACACCGTAGAACAGCGAATCGAGCGGCGCCTCGAGCACGAGCACGTGGGCGGCGCCCAGCGCAACGAAGGAGAGTGCGCCGAATCGCGCCGTCCGGTCGCCGGTTCGTCGCGCGAGCTCGGCCAAGGCGATCGCCTCGCCGGCCCAGGCGAGTACGAGCGGTGCCCCGTCGAGGACGAGCGCCGTCACGTAGGCGCCCGAGGCGATCGAGACCGCGTCGAGAATGAGGCGGGCGCCGTCGTTCTCCTTCCACGCCGCCCGCGCACAAGCGAAGGAACCGAGGGCAACGGCGAGAACCGCGGCAGCACCTCCAGCGACATCTCCGCTTCCACCCGAGAGCGCATCCGGGGGAGCGTCGAAGAAGACCGCATGAGTGACGGCCAGGGCAAGCTGGCCCGCGAGTGCCAGCTTGACGACGGCGGCCCCGTGCGCGAGGCGCTGCGTGAGCGCAGCGAGCAGCACGGCGCTTGCAGCCCAGCCGATTGCGAGCGAGGGCCCGTCGACCAGGAGCCCGAAGGCAGCATCGGCGGATATGAGCGAGACGCCGAGCAGGAGTGCCGCGATTTCCCGGCGATCTCCCCCGAACCGCAGCAAGCCGGCCCCGAGAGCGAAGTGGGCCACGCTCACTCCTCCTACCCAGAGGCCGGCGGCAGAGGCGCCCCCATCACCGAAACCGATGGCAGCGCCTCCGATTCCTGCCACGAGAAGCGCGTTCAGAGCCACGAGTAGCGAGGTCGAGGGGCGCAAGGAGGCCGGTGACACCCGAAGCTCAAACCCGAGCGCGGACACGAGGCTGAGAGCGCCGAAGACGCTGAGCACAACCACGATCGCCAGGTCGGAGGGGGACGCGTCAAGAACCCAGTACGCGATCTGCGTCATGGCAACCGCGAACGCCCCGATCCGGAGCCATTCCCACCGGCGCCACACCAGGACCGCGGCCGACGAGGCGAAGGCGACCGCGAGGAAGACCAGCGTCTCGTGCGTCGGGTCGGCTGCGAGGAAGACCGGTGCGAGCAGCGAGCCGAGGATGCCAAGCCCTCCGACCGTGCGGGAGTCCCACTGCAGCGCGACGGCGGTCGCAAGCGCGCCGATTCCGAGCGCGGCGGGCAACGCCGCGGCGACAGGGATCAGGTCGTAGTGCGCCGTACCGGCTGTCAACGAGAGGAAGAGCCCCGCGATCCCCGTACCCACCAGCGCAAGCGAGGCCTGCGTCCGTCCGCGGCGCTCGCCGATCATGACGCCGGCCGCGAAGAGGGCCCCAGACCCCGCAAACGCGAGCACGATTCGCGTCGTCACGTCGAGCCAGCCCCGGTCGACGGCGAGAGCGACGAACAGCGCCAGGCCGATGAGAACGGCAATGCCTCCCACCAGTGCCAGAAGGCGACCACTGAGGAACTCCTCCAGGTTGATGGGCTTCGGGGCCGAACCCTCATGCTGGGGGGCAACGCGCGGGAATGGGCTGGGCGTAGTTGCAGGCGCGCGCAGGGGCGCTTTGGGCTCGGCAACCTTCGGCTCGATCCGGTCCCACCTTGGAGCGGCTGGTACGCCTTCGAGCGCTGCAATTCGACGGGAGAGCCTCGCTACCTCAGCCTCGAGTGCGAGGAGCCTTGCGTCGGTGGAGCTCACAGCAACCCCCTCCTCTGGTATACATATCTCATGTTCGCTATATATAGCATCTCTGCGATATGAGTCAAGGCCCGCACCACCGGACGCCCGCCCTCGGTCGAATCCGAGAGCGTCTCGCACATGCCGAGGGTGGTTGGCTCTTCGCCCAGATCGCAGGGCAGGTCACCGACAGGCGCAGGGCACAAGGGCTCTCGCAGGCCGAGCTCGCCTCCCTCGTCGGGACGACCCAGTCTGCGATCGCGAGACTCGAGAGCGGTGGACGCCCGCCGCGAATCGACACGCTGCTCCGGATCGCAGACGCGCTCGACTGCGACCTCGCAGTCGACCTTCGGCCCCGCTAGACCCGGAGGCTGCTAGCGGCCCTTGAAGCGGGGTTCCCGCTTCTCGAGAAACGATGCGACGCCCTCGGCGAAGTCCTCGCTCTGCGTCGCCGCCGTCTGAAGCTGGGCCTCGAGCTCGAGCTGCTCGCCGAGCGTCCTCGTCGAGGCGCCGTCGAGGAGGCGCTTGGTCATGCCGATGCCGCGGGTAGGCATGGCCGCGGCCGTCGCGGCGAGCTCCGCCGCGCGGGCAGCAAGCCGATCCGCTTCCACCACCTCCGAGACAAGACCCCAGGCGTGGGCTTCCGCCGCGCTCAACTTGCGCCCGGAAGTCAGCCATTCGAAGGCGCGAGCCTGGCCGAGGAGCCGGGCGGTGAAAAAGGAGCCGCCCGAGTCCGGAACCAGCCCGACGTTGACGAAGGCCGGTACGAAGCTCGCGGCATCGGAGGCGAGCCTGACGTCGCAGGCGAGTGCAAACGAAAGCCCGGCGCCGGCCGCGGGTCCGTTCACAGCCGCGATCACAGGCTTTTCGAGCGCGCGGATCGCCAGGATGTTCGGGTGGTACTGCGACCGCAGCCGCTCGCCGATGTCCCCGGGGCCACCCTCGAACGCCCGCAGATCCTGGCCCACGCAAAAGCCTCGCCCCGCGCCGGTAAGAACGACTGCGCGCACCTCGGGATCGCGTGCCGCCTTCAGCGCGGCCGCGAGGCGCTCGTGCATGGCAGCGTCGAAGGCATTCAGCACGTCGGGCCGGTTGAGCGTGATCGTCTGCACGGCTCCGTCTCGACTCATCTCGACCTCGGACATCTCCCCTCCTTGAGCGTCGCGGCAGCGTGGAACTGCATTGCTAGTTTGACCGCATGGCGGAGGTCCTGTTCGTCGACGGACTACTTGGCCCTGATCGGCCGGGGGCGGACGCCGGCGCGCACCCTGACGAGGCGCCGCTTGACGCCTACTCGCGCGTCGTCACCCAGGTCGCGGCGCGCCTGGCGCCCTCCGTCGCGAGCCTCCGTGTCGCACGGCGGGTCCGCGGAGGTCGCGTCCTCGACGGCGGCGGCTCCGCCGTCGTCGTCACGTCCGACGGTCTCATGCTCAGTTCCGCGCACGTGGTCGCGCGAACAAGCGGGAGCGGCCGCGCCTCGTTCCCGGACGGGCGCGAGTGCGAGTTCGAGGTGGTCGGCTCCGATCCCCTTTCGGACCTTGCCGTTCTGCGGGCCCACGCGAGCGATCTTGCTCCCGCAGAGCTCGGAGATGCCGAGCAGCTCCGGGTCGGCCAACTCGTGGTCGCAATCGGGAACCCGCACGGGTTCGGCGGCTCCGTCACCGCAGGCGTCGTATCTGCGCTCGGCCGTTCCCTTCCAACCCGCTCCGCCTCGGCGAGCCGCCTCGTCGAGAACGTGATCCAGACCGATGCTGCTTTGAATCCCGGCAACTCGGGTGGAGCTCTGGTCGACGGGCTCGGACGAGTCGTCGGCGTGAACACGGCGGTCGCAGGCGTAGGGCTTGGCCTGGCCGTTCCGATCAACGCGACCACGCGCCTGATCCTGGCCGCGCTCATGCGCGACGGCGTCTTCCGCCGTGCCTACATCGGGATCGCGGGCGGCTCGCGACCGTTGCCTCCCCGACTCGCACGCAAGCTTGGGCGCGAGCAGGGCATCGAGATCGTCGAGGTGGTTGAAGGAAGCCCGGCTGCACGGGCCGGTCTGCGCCCCGAGGACCTGATTCATGACGTGGACGGCGTGCCCGTCACTGACGCGGGTGACCTCCAGCGGCTGATGACGGGCGAGCTGATCGGCCGCACGATCTGCGTGCGGGTCGTTCGCGGGGAGAACACCCTCGAGCTTCCGGTCGTCCCGGTCGAGCTAGCCCTCTAGGCCTAACGCCCGAAGCGAAGATTCGGCCGGGCCGGATGACGCCCCAGACGGCGACCGAATGTCGCCCTTTCAGCGGCCCTCGAACTCGGGATCGCGCTTCTCGGTGAAGGCCGATAGGCCCTCCTTCGCGTCCTCGGAGGCGAAAGCAAGGTAGAGCGAGCGCCGCTCGTAGTCGAGGCCGACCTCGAGCGACGTGTCGAAGGCTCGGTTCACCGACGCCTTCGCGAGCTGTTGGGCGACCGGGCCCTTCGAAGCGATCGCGCGGGCGATCCGCTTTGCCTCTTCGAGCCACGCCTCCCGGGCGACCACCCGCGCCACGAGACCCGCCAGCTCGGCCTCACGGGCGTCGAGGAAGCGCCCCGTCAGGATCAGGTCCATCGCCTTGGCCTTGCCGACGGCGCGCGTGAGCCGCTGCGTGCCGCCTGCCCCCGGGATGATGCCTAGGCCGGTCTCTGGCTGGCCGAACTTCGCCGTTTCGGAGGCCACGATCAGGTCACAGGCCATCGCGAGCTCGCACCCCCCGCCCAGGCAGAAGCCCGAGACGGCCGCGACCAGCGGTATCCGCAGACCACGAATCGAGTCCCATTGCTCGACGCGCCGCTGCCGGAGCATGTCCATCGCGGTCGCTTCTGCCATCTCGGCGATGTCTGCACCGGCCGCGAACGCGCGGTCGTTCCCGGCCAGGACGATGCAGCGGATCTCCGGGTCGACGTCGAGCTCCTCGAGCGCCCCGACGAGCTCGTTCATCAGCTGGTTCGAGAGCGCATTCAACTGCTCCGGGCGGTCGAGCGTGACGAGCGCGAAGCGTTCCTCTCTTTCCACGCGGACGGTCATGGGGCGAACGGGGCGAGGCATGCCTCGCCCCTACGAAGACGCAAGGCGCGGGCCTGACAAGTCCGGCCACTACATTTCATCGGAGCCCTTCCGCTCGAGGAACTTCCGAACCGCCTGCTTCGGCTCCTCGGTCGCCATCGAGAGCGCGAGCCAGTCGCGGGCGTGGCCAATCGTCTCGTTCCAGGCGAGGTTCCGCCAGAAGTTGAGCTGCTCCTTCGTGTAACGGACGGTCTGTGGGAGCTTCGTGGCGAGCTTCTCGACCAACTGGTCGACGGAGGCGTCGAGCTCGGCTCGTGGCACGACCCGGTTCACGAGGCCCCACTCGCGGGCTTTCTCCGATGGGATCTCCTCGCATAGGAAGATGATTTCCCGCGCCCGCCGGTCACCGACCATGATCGGCAACCACTGGGTGGCGCCCCCGGCGGGGACTGACCCGTGCTCGGGCCCGACGTGGCGAATGAACGCATCGTCGACCATGACCGCCAGGTCGCAGGCGATCTGGAGCTCGTTGCCGCCGCCGACGCAGATCCCGTTGATCCGCGCCAGGGTCGGCTTCCCGATCTCGCGCAGCCGGTCGTGAGCGTCCTTGAAGGCACCGAACCACTTCCAGTACTCGCCCGGATTCCCGAGGTAGTCGGCCGACCACGATTTCAGGTCCGCTCCCACGCAGAACGCTCGCCCCGCACCCGTCAGCACGACCACTCGGATCTCGTCATCCCAGGAAGCGTCCTCGCAAGCCCGCGCCAGCTCCCGCAGGAGCTGGAAGTCGAACGCGTTCAGCACCTCGGGCCGGTTCAGCGTGATCGTCGCCCGCGGCGGCGCCTTCTCGTAAACGATTTTCTCGAAGCCGAGCTCGGAGGGTTCGCGAGGCTCGGGCCGGGAGGGCTCCGTCATTCGCTCACGTCGGCGAAGAGCACGTGGAAGCGGCCGCCCAGCTCCATTGCGTCCTTGCCGGTCGCCATGAACTCCTCGCTCTGAGAGGCTGTGTTGAACGCCTCCCGGTCGGAGAATTCCCACTCGGCGTAGTACGCGAACTGTGGCTCGCCCATCGGCGCCCCGAAAACCTTCCCGTGCCGGAACGTCCCGCCCGGGACTCGACGGCATAGCTCGGCGTGCTGCTCATAGCGCCTCTGCTCCGGTTCCTCCTCGTACAGGACGAACGCCCTGACCATGCGCCTCCTCCCGTCGCTCGAGGCGACAGGCTAACGGCTCCCGAGCACGGCAGTCTCCGAGGTCAGGTCGCTGCGCCTGAAAGACCCGAGTCCGGCGAGAGAGGAGTTCCGTATCGAGACGAGCTGGACGTCGGCCGCCGGGGCGGCCTTCCCTCCTCAGTGGCGCTACGCCGCTCTTCCGCTTGCGTCGAGAAGAGCTTCCTCGAGGATCTCCAACCCGCGCTCGAGGTCCTCATCGGAGATGACGAGCGGCACGAGAACTCGGACGACGTTTCCGTACAGGCCGCAGGCGAGGATGATCAGTCCACGCTCGCGGGCGGCGACGAGAATCGCGCTGGTCAGCCCGGCCGCCGGCGCCTTCGTCTCACGGTCTTCGACCAGCTCGATCGCCTGCATGGCTCCGAGACCTCGCACCTCACCGATCGCATCGATTCGCTCTGCCATCTCCTCGAGCCCGGCTCGAATGCGAGTGCCGATGGACTCTGCGCGCTCGCGGAACTCCGGTGTGGCCACCTCGTCCAGGATCGCGACCGCTGCGGCGCACGCGACTGGATTGCCGCCGAACGTGCCGCCGAGCCCACCGGCTGGGACGGCGTCCATCACCTCCGCGCGCCCGGTGACGCCGGCGAGCGGGAGCCCCCCGCCGAGTGATTTTCCGGAGACCATGAGATCCGGCTCGACGCCGTAGCGCTCGATCGCCCAGACGGTTCCCGTGCGTCCGACACCGCTTTGCACCTCGTCGTCCACGTAGAGGATGCCGTGCTTGGCACAGAGCTCAGCGAGGCGGGCGGGAAAGTCCTCCGGCATCGGGATGAACCCACCCTCACCCTGCACCGGCTCGAGCACGACGCAGGCGACGGACTCGGGATCGACGTCGGCTTTGAACAGGAGCTCCAGTGCGTGAATCGCATCGGCAGTGGTGACGCCGCGGTACGGGTACGGCGCGGGAGCCCGGTAGACCTCCGGCGCAAAGGGCCCGAAACCGCGCTTGTACGGGACGACCTTGCTCGTCATCGTCATCGTCAGAAGGGTTCGACCGTGGAAGGCGCGGTCAAAGGTGATTACCGCCGGGCGGCCGGTAGCGACGCGCGCAATCTTGACTGCATTCTCCACCGCCTCTGCACCGGAGTTCAGGAGGATCGACTTCTGCTCCTTCCCCCGGCAAGGCGAAAGCTCGTCAAGGCGTCGACAAGCCTCGACGTAGGGCTCGTACATCCCGACCATGAAGCACTGGTGGAGGTAGCGGTCGACCTGCTCGTGAATCGCGGCGACTACCGAGGTGGGGCCGTGACCGAGGTTCTGGCAGCCAAGGCCGCCGGCAAAGTCGAGGTAGCTCTTGCCGTCGACGTCCTCGATGTGTGTTCCGCCTGCGCGGGCGACAACCAGGTGCGGAGTGGCGACGCCGCGTGCGACGTAGCGCTCGCGTGCCTCGACTACCGCCTGGGTCGCGCTTCGCTCCGTGACTTCCATCGGCCGATACTACTCAAGTCTGCTGAGGTCTGGATATATGCTCGGCTGCGTGTCGGGCAGCGGGTTTGCGGTCGTCCTTGCGCTCTTGGCCGGACTGGCCGGCTCGATTCAGATCGCGGTCATGGGACGCTTCGGAGACCGGATCGGCTCACTGGAGGCACTCGCGTTCTCCCTGCTCGTATCGACAGTGATCGCGACCGCCGCGCTCGTTGCGCTTCGCGGTTCCCTGGACGGCTTCGCGACGGCTTTGCGCCAACCGGTCTGGCTCTGGCTGGGTGGCGTCATGGGCTTCTTCATCGTCTTCACGATCACGTTCGCGCAGCCGCGCATCGGCACCACGGCGACGATCGGTCTCCTGATCGCAGGCCAGCTCGCAATGGGCGCCCTTATCGATCGCTTCGGGCTCTTCGGAGTGGAGCGAATCGGCTTGACGCTGCCCCGGCTCCTCGGCATCGCGCTCCTGGCGGTCGGCGCGGCGCTCTCCCTCCACCGAGCCTAGAGGCCTACGACATCATCCGGACGCACGGGCACGCGGGTCAGCTCGCGACCGGTCGCGTCCCGGAGCGCCGCGACGATTGCCGCGGTCGACACTACCGTCGGGGGCTCCCCCACCCCCTTGACGCCGAAGGGCGCATCCGGCTCCGGCTCCTCCACGAGCTCCGCGACGACAGTGGGCATGTCGAGGGCGGTCGGGATCAGATAGTCGGTGAAGCTCGCGTTCGTGATCACCCCGTCACGCGTGAGGATCTCTTCCATGAGCGCGAGGCCGAGCCCCTGCGCGGTGCCGCCCTCGATCTGACCGTACACCGCCTGTGGGTTGACCGCCTTGCCGACGTCCTGGGCCGTTCCGACCCAGACGACCCGCGTCAGCCCGAGCTCGACATCGACCTCAGCCACGACACGCATCGCCGCGCAGGCGAACGCGACATGCGCGCGCTCGCCGGTGATCTGGCCTGTCTCGGGGTCGAGGGGCGTCGTTTTCCGGTGACGGTAGACGCGCTCCAGGTCGATCTCGGCATCTCCGAGTGCGCCGCCGCGGCGTTCGAGCTCTTCGCGGGCGGCACGGCAGGCGAGCTGAACCGCTCCGGCCGACATCCAGGTCATCCGCGAGGCCGAGGCCGAGCCTGCAGAGTCGACCGTGGCCGTCGTGTGGGGGGCGAGCACGATGTCCTCGATCCCGAGCTCGGTCCGTGCGACCTGGACGATGACGTTCGAGACCCCCTGGCCGACCTCTGCGGCGGCGCAATGCACCTCGGCCATGAGAACGCCGGCCGCGCCCTTGAAGACGCGAACGCGGGCGCTCGTGTAGTCGTCGAAGCCCTCCGAGTAGCAGATGTTCTTGAACCCGACAGCGAACCCGATTCCCCGCCGGATCCCCTCGCCGCGAGTCGTGTTGCCGGCGCCGCCCGGCAGCCGGATCGCATCCCGCGGTAGGGGCTCCGGCCCGGGCAGAGGGATTGCTGCAGCGCGGCGGATCACCTCGGCGACGGGCAGAGAACCGGTCACCCGCTGGCCAGTCGGGAGCGTGTCGCCCGGGGCAAGCGCGTTCCTGAGGCGTAGTTCGACGGGATCGATGGCGAGCGCGCCCGCGAGCCTGTCCATCTGCGCTTCGGCTGCGAAGCATGTCTGCACGGCGCCGAACCCGCGCATCGCGCCGCAGGGTGGATTGTTCGTGTAGACGCAGGTCGACTCGATGAGCGCGTTCTCGACCGCATAGGGCCCGCAGGCGAAGGAGGCCGCGTTCGAGGTAACCGCCGTCGAGCTCGACGCGTAGGCGCCTCCGTCGAGGAGAATCCGCATGCGGACGCAGACGACCTTCCCGTCGCGGTTCGCCCGGTGCTCCGCCCAGATGCGTGCCGGGTGCCGGTGGATGTGGCCGACGAAGGACTCCTCGCGGTTGTAGACCATCTTCACGGGGCGATTCGTATGTAGGGCCAGCATCGCCCCGTGAATTTGCATGGAGAGGTCCTCGCGCCCGCCGAACGCTCCCCCGACTCCCGCCAGGTGAATACGGACCTGCTCAGGCGCGAGGCCGAGGCAGGGCGCGACCTGGTCACGGTCGACGTGCAGCCATTGGGTTGCGACGTAGACGTCCACCCCTCCCTCACCATCCGGGACGGACAGCCCGGATTCGGGGCCGAGGAACGCCTGATCCTGGATTCCGAGGTCGTAGACGCCGGAGACCGCCACATCTCCCGCTGACTCAGGGTCGCCGTGACGGATGACCATCGACCGCACGACGTTCGGTCGCGGGTCGTCCCGGTAGCCGTGCCCCTGCGTCCAGCTCTGGGGATGGATCGGCTCGGCATCGGCAGCGGTCGCGGGATCGACGATCGGATCCAGAGGCTCGTACTCGACGCGAACCCGCTCGGCCGCCCGTCGCGCCTGCTCCGGATGCTCCGCGGCCACGAGAGCCACTGGCTCGCCGTAGTACCGCACGCGGTCGAAGGCGAGCACGGGCTGGTCTCGGAACTCGAGGCCGTAGCGCTTGTCGCCGGGAACGTCCTCGTGCGTGAGAACGGCGTGCACGCCCGCCATGCCGAGCGCGCCCCCGAGATCGATCGAGACGATTCGGGCATGGGCGTGCGGACTGCGGAGCGTGTGGCCCCAGAGCATGCCGGCCGCGAACAGGTCGCTCGAGTACGCAAATTCGCCGGTCACCTTCGGGATGCCGTCTATACGCCGAGTGCTCTCGCCGACGCGGCCGAGTTCGAGCTTGCGAACCGGCGCGCTCAGCGTTTCACTCCCGGCACGACCTGCGCGCCACGGGTGGGCATTTCGAGCCTAAGCTGGAACGCGAGCAGGGGGCGGGTCGGGACCCGAGGTACACGCGCGGGAAACATCATTGCGAGGCAGCCAGTCGAACCGCGTCGAAGATCTTCGTGTAGCCGGTGCACCTGCAGAGGTTCCCCGAGAGAGCCTCCCGGATCTCGTCCTCACCCGGATCCGGGGAGCGTTCCAGGAGATCTGCCGTCGCCACCACGAGGCCGGGGGTGCAGAACCCGCACTGGACCGCACCCGCCTGGACGAAGGCCTCCTGCACACGATGCAGCCTCCCCTCCTCAGCCAGGCCCTCGACGGTCACCACCTCGTGACCGTCAGCTTGCGCGGCAAGGACGAGGCACGCGCACACCAGCGTCCCGTCTAGCAACACCGAGCAGGAGCCGCACTCTCCCTGCTCGCACGCGTTCTTCGACCCCGGCAGGCCGAGCCGTTCCCGAAGCGCAAAGAGAAGGCTTTCACCGCCCCAGACGTCGGCCTCGTGGGGTTCGCCGTTCACGGTCAGCTCGATCCTCATGTCAGGCACCTTTCCAGCGCCCGGTCGACGAGGATGCGAAGAGCGTGACGACGATAGACAGCGGTTCCGCGGACGTCGTCTATCGGGCTTGCGTCGGCCGCAACTCGCTCTGCAAACTCGCCCCGCTCGGAAAGCGAGGCGCGCACGAGCCCGACGACCGGCCCCGCCGAGCCGTAAGCGGCGCGAAGCTCGTCTAGCTCTCGATCGGCCACGAGAGCGAGTGAGACCACGGCAATCACCATGGCATTCCTGGGCCCTACCTTCATGAAGGTCTGCGGGGCTCCGGACGGTTGCATTCGTACCGCCAGGATCAGCTCGTCCTCCTCGAGTGCGTTCTTCTTCGGTCCGAGCAGGAAGTCGGCAAGCGCGAGTACTCGAGTGCCGCGCACGCTCGCGACCTCGACAACTGCGCCTTCGATCAGAAACGGTGGCAGAGCGTCGCCGGCGGGAGAGGCGGTTCCGAGATTCCCGCCGATCGTCGCTCGATTGCGGATCTGCGGCGATCCCACGGTCCTCGACGCCTCGGCGAGCGCAGGGAACGCCTCGGCGAGCGGCGTCCGCATCGCCTCCGTGAACGTGAGCCCGCTTCCGAGCCTGACTGCGCCGTTGTCGCGCGACCACCCTCGCAGCTCGGCCACCTCATTCAGATTCAGGATGTGACCCGGCCGCGAGCGGTCGAAGTTGAGATCGACCAGCACGTCCGTTCCCCCGGCAATCGGGCGCGCCGCGGGGTGCGCAGCCTTTAGTTGCAGCGCCTCGTCCAGCGAGCGTGGGGTCATCACCTCCAACAGCATCCGGTTATACGACGCGCCGGCAGAAATTCCCAACCCTGCCGGTTATGGTCAGCGCCAATGATTGACCTCGCGAGGCGCATCGCCGTCGCCAGGGGCGACGAGCCGGCCGACCTCGTCATTCGGGGCGGGTCGGTGCTGTCGGTCTTCACGCGCGAGTGGCTCCAGACCGACGTCGCGATCGTCGACGGCTTCGTGGCAGGGCTCGGGGAGTACGACGGACACGAGCTGATCGACGCGAAGGAGCGCTTCGTCGTCCCGGGGTTCATCGACGCGCACATGCACATCGAGACCTCGAAGCTCCTCGTCGGGGAGTTCGCACGGCTCGTGCTGCCACTGGGTACGACCGCGGTGATCGCAGACCCCCACGAGATCGCCAACGTTTTGGGCACCGACGGAATCCACTGGCTTGCAGATCTTTGCGACGACGTACCACTCGACGTCTTCTTCATGGCTTCGTCGTGCGTCCCCGCCTCACGGTTCGAGTCACCGCGCAGACCGCTGACCGCTGGTGACCTCGAAGGACTCCTTCACCGCCGCCGGGTCATCGGACTCGCCGAGATGATGAACTTCCCCGGCGTGATCGCGGGCGACGAGCACGAGCTCGAGAAGCTCCGCCTCGGGGAGGCCGGCCATGTCGACGGGCACGCGCCCGGAGTGCTCGGAAAAGAGCTGAACGCCTATGCGTCCGCGGGCATTCGCTCCGATCACGAGGCGTACTCCGCGGAGGAAGGCCGCGAGAGGCTCCGCGCCGGCATGTGGCTCCTGATCCGCGAGGCGACAGCAGCTCGAAATCTTCACGCCCTTCTGCCCCTCGTGCAAGAGTTCGGCCCCGGGCGGATCGCCTTCTGCACGGACGACCGGGAGCCCGAGCACATCGCCGACGACGGCCACTTGAACGCGCTCGTCCGAGACGCGGTCGCGTTCGGAATTCCCCCCACTGAAGCCCTTGTGATCGCCTCTCTGAATGCCGCGCACTGGCACGGTCTCGACCATCTGGGCGCCGTAGCACCCGGCTACCAGGCGGACCTCGTCGTGCTCCCGGATCTCGAGAGCTTCGTGCCGGACCTCGTCTTGAAGGCCGGTCATCTCCCTCCCGAGATCCCTGAGATCAGGGTTCCAGAGTGGGTCAAGCACAGCGTCCGCATCCAGCCGGTGGCGTCGAACGACTTCCAGATTCCCTGGGACGGTGGAAGGGCGCGCGTGATCGGGCTCGTGCCCGGCCAGATCGTCACCGATTCGCTCTCGGACGAGCTCACCGTCGAAGACGGCTCAGCGGTCGCCGATCCGAAGCGCGACCTCGCGAAAGTAGCCGTCATCGAGCGCCATCTAGGCACCGGGCGGATCGGCCTCGGCTTCGTCCGCGGCTTCGGGCTCCAGAGCGGTGCGTTCGCCTCGACGTTCTCCCACGATGCGCACAATGTCGTTATCGTCGGAGTGGACGACGGCGACATGGCCCGGGCAGCGGCGCGCCTCGCCGAGCTCGGTGGCGGCATCGTGGTCGTGGAGAGTCGCGGCGTCCGCGCTGAGATGCCCCTGCCCGTGGCGGGGCTCCTCTCGGAGGCCCCGCTCGAAGAGGTGATCGCCCAGAGCCGCGCGGTCACGGCGGCCGCGGCGGACCTCGGCTGTACGTTGCCGGCCCCCTTCCAGTCGATGGCGTTTCTCGCGCTCTCCGTGATCCCGAGCCTCAAGATAACCGACCGCGGCCTCGTCGACGTCGAACGTTTCGAGCTCGTGCCGCTTCGTTCATGAGCACGCTCTTCACAGACGCCCACGTCGCGACGATGGACGATGACGGCAGGGAGCTGGAGGGTTGGATCCTCGTCGAGAACGGGCTCGTGGCCGCGGTCGGGGACGGGCCACGACCGGACGCTCGCGAGACGACCAGCCTACGCGGGGCGCTCGTGACGCCGGGGCTCGTCAACACGCACCACCATCTCTACCAGACGCTGACGCGGACGCGAGCGCAGGAGGCCGATTTGTTCACCTGGCTTCGGACCCTCTACCCGGCCTGGAGTCGGATCGACGCCGAGTCCGAGTACGCAGCCGCGCGCACGGGGCTCGCGGAGCTGGCGCTCTCGGGCTGCAGCACGGTCTTCGACCATCACTACGTCTTCCCCAAGGGGCGCGAGGGTATCGTGGAGGCCGAGGTACAGGCGGCGCGAGAGCTCGGCGTCAGGTTGGTTGCCTCACGGGGCTCGATGGACCTCGGCAAGTCGCAAGGCGGCCTGCCGCCGGATGAGCTCGTCGAGGATGCCGACGCGGTGCTGGCCGAGACCGAGAGCCTCGCGCACCTCCACGAGACGGGTATTGGCGCCATGATCCAAATCGCGGTGGCGCCGTGCTCGCCCTTCTCGGTCACCCGCCAGCTGATGACCGATTCTGCGGAGCTGGCGCGGCGTCTGGGCCTTCTGCTCCACACCCACCTAGCCGAGACCGTGGAGGAGGAGGAGTACTGCGTCGAGCTCTACGGCTGCCGCCCTGTCGAGTACATGGACGAGCTGGGCTGGCTCGATTCCGATGTCTGGTGCGCGCACTGCGTCCACCTCTCGGAGGCCGACATCGATCGCTTCGCGGCCACGGGCACCGGTGTCGCTCACTGCCCAACATCGAACCTTCGTCTGGGCGCCGGCATCGCGCCGGTGCGGGCGCTCCTCGACGGTGGGGTCAGGGTGGGCCTCGGTGTGGACGGGTCGGCATCGAACGAGCGCGGAGATCTCTCAGCCGAGCTCAAGCAGTCGCTGCTCGCAGCGCGAGGCCGCGGCGGCCCGGCGGCGCTCACGGCTCGCGAGGCTCTCCACCTCGGCACTCGAGGAGGCGCCCAGGTGCTCCATCGTGGGGATCTGGGCTCGATTGAGCCCGGCAAATGCGCCGACCTCGCCGTGTGGCGGACCGACGGCCTCGAGTTTGCTGGCGCGAGCGACCCCGTGGCCGCGCTCGTCCTGGCCGGGCCGCACCGCGTCGACCGGCTCTACGTGGGTGGCGAGGAAGTCGTCCGCGACGGGCAACTCATACGGGCCGAGACGGCCGAAATCGCGCAGGAGCACCGGAGACAGGCGGAGAAGTTCGCGGCATGAGTGCATCGCTCTCCACCCACGTGCTCGATGTCGAGCGCGGGAAGCCGGCGCGAGGTGTCCGGGTCGAGCTCTATCGGGAGAGTGACGTTCTGGCCACCGCCGAAACCGACGCCGAGGGTCGGATCGGCGACCTCGGGGGAGCGCTCGACCCCGGCCGGTACCGCCTCGTCTTCCACCCCCCCTCGCCGCTCTTCCGGCGCGTCGAGCTCGAGCTCGCACTCGAAGACAGACATCATCACGTGCCCCTCCTCGTCTCCTCGTACGCGTGCGTGACCTACCGCGGCAGCTGAGCGCGGACGAGCTCGCTGAGCTCTTCGAGGGACGGACGCGACTCGTGGAGCACCTCGCCGATTCCGAGGATCCACTCGGTCGCCCCGAAAATGTGATCGCCAGCCTGACCGAGGCCGAGAAGATCGAGGCGCTCGAGGCGCACCCGGCCATCGGCGCTCAGCGCCTTTCCAAACGGTCTGCTCGGGAGCAAGGTCAGGACGCCGAGCCCGAGGTCGCAGCAGAGCTCAAACGGCTGAATCGCGCCTACGAGGAGAGGTTCGGCTTTCGATTCGTCGTCTTCGTGAACCGCCGGCCTCGCGCAGATCTGGTGCCCATCCTCCGCGCGCGACTCGCCCGGACGCGGGACGAGGAGCTGACGACGGCGCTTGAGGAGCTCGTCGCAATCGCCCGCGACCGCTGGAGGCAGGGATGAGCATCCACTACGGCAAGGCCGAGATCGGCGTCTATCGGACCGACGGGGTCAGCTCGCTCTTCGCCGCCGACGTCACGCTGGACGTCTTCGGCGAGAACTTCATGCCTGCCTACACCGACGGCGACAACTCGCTGGTGGTGGCGACGGACACCATGAAGAACTTCGTACACGCAAACGCGCTCGAGTACGAGGGCGAGTCGCTCGAAGGGCTCCTCGACCTCCTCGGCGAGCGCTTCCTCCACACTTATGACCATGTCGAGCGGATCCGGCTGAAGGTGCGGGAGATCCCGTTCGAGCGGCAGAGCGACGTGCTCTTCCAACGGCGGTACGGGGACGCGGGCGTGGCCGAACTCGAACTCGCCCGCGAAGGGGTGGTCGATCGTCGCTCCGGACGGGAAGGCGTTCATCTGATCAAGATCACCGGCAGCTCGTTCACCCGATTCGCGCGCGACGACTACACGACCCTTCCCGAGACAGTCGATCGCCCCCTGTTCGTCTACCTCGACGTCCACTGGCGGTACGGCGACGAAGCCGGCCCGGTCTGGAGTGCCGACGTGCGCGACTCGCTCGCCGAGACGTTCGACGACTTCAACTCGAAGTCGATCCAGCACCTCGTCCACGAGATGGGGCGCCGTTTGCTCGACCGCTTCCCCGCGATCGCCGAGCTCTCGTTCGAAGCCCAGAACCGGCTTTGGGACACCGCCCAGGTCTCCGAGGCGGACGAGCGCGTCAAGGTCTACACGGATCCACGCCCGCCTTACGGCATGATCGGTCTCACGCTGAGGCGGTAGGTTCAGCGCGTGCTCGACATCGTCGTCGGCGACCTTCGCTTCAAGGCCCGTCTCGAGGAGGAGCTCTCGCCGCGAACGGTGGCGGCGGCTCGCAAGCTCTTTCCCCTGGAGGCGCACCTGCTTCAGGCCCGCTGGAGCGGCCAGGCTGCGTGGGTTCCTCTCGGGGAGCTCGATGCTGGCGTCGGCCCGGAGGATCCCACCAGCTACCCCGCTCCTGGCGAGCTTCTGCTGTATCCCGGCGGCGTCAGCGAGACCGAGATCCTCTTTCCGTACGGACGAACGTGCTTCGCGAGCATGGCCGGTCAGCTGGCGGGCAACCACTTCGCGACGCTGGTGGAGGGGGTCGAACAGCTGCCGGAGCTCGGCAGGCGGGTCATCTGGGACGGCGCCCAGCCAATCCGCTTGGCGGTCGCTTAATCGGCGAGGCGGCCGAGGGGCGTCGCTCTCGCCTCCGATCTCGTACAGGCGCTCGAGCCGCTCGAGGACCCTAGCTAGAGACCGAAAGGATTGACCGGCTTGGACCCGGTCGAGACGAAAACACTTTTCGTCTCGAGGTACATGTCGAGTGTCTCAATCCCGAGCTCCCGGCCGAAGCCTGACTGCTTGTAGCCTCCGAACGGAAACCCGGGGAAGGCCGAGTACGGGGCATTGATGCCGACTGTCCCAGACTTGATCTGGCGCGCGAGTCGATGGCCGCGCCCGGGGTCGCCCGTCCAAACGGTTGCTACCAGGCCGTACCTGTTGTCGTTTGCTATCCGGACGGCGTCCTTCTCATCCTCGAACGGGATCACAGAGACGACGGGACCGAAGATCTCTTCCTGGGCCACGAGCATGCGGTTGTCGACTTTTGCGAGCACCGTGGGCGGATAGAAACTTCCCTTCCCGTCCGGGAGCTCACCGCCGGTCACGATCTCGACGCCCTCGCCGCGCCCCTGCTCGACGAAGTCGTGCACCTTCTGGCGATGCGTTTCGGAGATGAGAGCGCCCATCTGGGTCTCGGGGTCGAGTGGGTCACCGACCTTGAGCCTGCCCGCCGTCTCGGTGAAGCGCGCCACGAAGTCGTCGTAGATGGACTCCTCGACGAGCACGCGCGAGCGGGCGTCGCAACTCTGACCGCCCGAGTAGTAGATCGCGTAGACGGACGAGGGGATTGCGTCGTCGAGGTTCGCGTCGGCGAAGACGAGGCTGGGGCTCTTACCGCCAAGCTCGAGGGAAAGGCGCTTGATGGGCTCGGCGCTGAGCCGCATGATCTCGCTTCCGGTCCGCGTCGAGCCGGTGAATGCGACCTTGTCGATCCCGGGGTGGGAGACAAGGTAGGCGCCGGACGTCGGGCCGTCGCCGGGGACGACGTTGACGACCCCGGCGGGTATGCCCACTTCGACTGCGAGCTGGGCCAGGCGTAGTGCGGTCAGCGGGGTTGCAGGGTCCGGCTTCAGGACGACCGTGCAGCCGGCGGCCAGCGCGGGCGAGAGCTTCCAGGCGGCCAGCATGATCGGGTAGTTCCAGGGAACGATCTGGGCACAGACGCCCACCGGCTCGCGGAGCGTGTACGAGAGGACGGAACCGCCGATCGGGTTGGAGCGCCCGGCGATCGACCCGATCGCCGACGCGAAGTAGCGGAAGTTCTCCACTGCCGTCACGACCTCGCCCTTGACCGACGAGATCGCCTTGCCGACGTTTCGCGTCTCGAGCTCCACGAGCTCCTTTCGGCTTGCGTGGACGGCGTCGGCGAGCGCGTGCAGGAGGCGCGAGCGTTCCGTCGGCGGCGTCTTTCCCCAGGGCCCGTCGAGCGCGCGGCGAGCAGCCGAGACAGCGCTGTCTACGTCTTCAGAACCCGCGATTGCGGCGCGGGCTAGCGGCTCCCCTGTGGCGGGCTCGTGAAGCTCTCGAACCTCGCCCGATGCAGGTTCGACGAGCGAACCGTCAATGAATAGTCCGTACTCCCGCACAGTCGCGACAGCCATCTAGGCGCACCATACCCATTGACGTGCGTCTGATTGTGGGGGCCCCATCGGCCCCCTCCTGGAGCCGACTCTAGCCGGACTGCGCGCACGTGTGGGTGACGTCTTCGAGCCGATTCTCCGCGCCCCGCAGCGAGTCTCCCTGTCCCACGATGCGAGGCACTCCCTCGAGGCGGCAGGTACCAGATCCCGCACTTGAACTCCCGCGGACCCGACCTTTCACCCCCTCGTGGATCACCCGCCTGCCGCTTCGGTCCGCTCGAAGACCGCCGCCTGGCCCTGACCGACCCCCACGCAGAGCGTGGCGAGCCCGTAGCGACCGCCTCTGCGCCCGAGCTCGTGGAGGAGCGTCACGACCAGGCGCGCACCGCTCATCCCGAGCGGATGACCGACGGCGATCCCGCCGCCGTTCACGTTCACCCGCCCGGGGTCGAGCCCGAGCTCGCGGATCACGTGCAGGCTCTGGGAGGCGAACGCCTCGTTCAATTCAACGAGGTCGAGGTCCGCGACCTCGATTCCCGCCCGCGCGAGCGCCTTCTGCACCGCGGGTACCGGGCCGATCCCCATCACCCGCGGGTCGACGCCCGCGACGGCACTCGCGACGAAGCGGCCGAGTGACTCGACGCCGAGCTCGCGAGCCTTCTCCCGGGTCGCGATGACGAGGGCGGCCGCACCGTCATTCAGTCCGCTCGAGTTCCCTGCCGTCACGGTCCCGCCCTCCCGGAAGGCCGGCCTGAGCGTGGAGAGCTTCTCCAGGGTCGTGTCCGACCGGGGCTGCTCGTCCGCGCCGACCCCGTCGACGGGCACAAGCTCGTCCCGAAAACGACCTGCCTCGACCGCGGCCGCATGGCGCCGCTGGCTCTCGAGCGCAAAGGCATCCTGATCCGCCCGGGAGACCGACCATCGCTCCGCGACGTTCTCCCCGGTCTCTCCCATCGACTCGAGAGGAAACTTCTCCTCGAGCCGCGGGTTCGGGAAGCGCCAGCCGAGCGTCGTATCCCAGACGGTCCGGTCGCCTCGCTCGTACGCGCGCTCCGGCTTCGCCAGAACCAGTGGTGCCCTGGTCATCGATTCCACACCCCCTGCCACGAACAGCTCGCCTTCTCCGGCACGAATGGCGTGGCACGCGGACACGACAGCCGAGAGACCCGAGGCGCAGAGCCGGTTCACGGTTATCCCAGCGACCGTCTCTGGAAGCCCGGCTAGGAGCGCGGCCATCCGGGCGATGTTGCGATTGTCCTCGCCGGCCTGGTTCGCGCAGCCGAAGTACACATCCTCGATCTCTCCCGCTTCAACCCCGGCCCGCTCCACGGCCGCTGCGATCGCGAGTGCCGCCAGGTCGTCGGCGCGGTGCTCGGAAAGCGCGCCGCCGTAGCGTCCAACCGGGGTGCGGACGCCCGCGAGAACCACTGCCTCGGCCATGAGGCCCAGTCTACTTTCGTGCTAACCGGCTAATTGGCGAAATCGATCCGAACAGGCTCGTCGAAGGCGCCTGCTCGCTCGCCGCGCTCGAGAAGCTCGCGAACCGCTTGCCGACCCTCGTCGCCGTAGTCCTGTGTCAGCTCGTTCACGTACATCCCTACGAAGCGGTCCGCGAGCCCCGAGTCGAGGTCACGCCCATACTGCATCGCATAGGCAAGGGCCTCCGTGCGGCTCGAGAGCCCTGCCTCGATCGACTCGGCCAGCACTTCGCACAGCTCGTGCAGAGTCTCCGGACCGAGATCCCGACGCGCGACGCTGATCCCCAGTGGCAGGGGAAGGCCCGTCTCCAGCAGCCACCACTCGCCGAGATCGATGATCCGGTGAAACCCCTGACGCTCGTACGTGAGCTGGCCCTCGTGGATGAGGAGTCCGGCGTCCGAGCGCCCGAAACGGACCTCCGCCATGACCTGGTCCGACGCGACCTCGCGGTGGCGAAAGTCCCTGCCGAAAAAGAGGCGCAGGACGAGATACGCCGTCGTCATCCGCCCCGGCACGGCGATCTCGAGGCCGCGAAGGTCGTCCGGACTCAAAGGCTCGCGAGTAATGACCACAGGTCCGTATCCGGAGCCCATGGTGGCTCCGTGGGGAAGAATGATGTAGCGGCGCTGCACGAACGGGTAGGTGTGCAGCGAGATCGCGCTCACCTCGAGCCGGCCCTCGAGCGCCCATTCATTGAGCGTCTGCGTGTCCTGAAGAACGTGCTCGAACTCAAACGCACGCTGATCGACCGCGCCTGAAGCGAGACCCCAGAACATGAATGCATCCTCCGGATTGGGGCTGTGGCCGAGCCGAATCAGCAAGGCGGCCGAGGGTAGCAATGCCTCTCCGGTCGCGACGCGGGGAGCGGCGCCTCGTACACTTTGAGACGTGTCTAAACCTGTTCTCAGCGAAGCGATCCAGGATTACCTGAAGGAGATCTACAAGCTCCACGCGGCGGGCGAACATGCGACCACTTCGGCGATCGCACGGCGGATGGGGGTCGCTCCGTCGTCGGTGACGTCGATGCTGAAGAAGCTCGCCGTCCTCGGGCTGGCTGACCACGCTCCTTACCAGGGGGTCGAGCTCACCGAGGCCGGCAGGAAAATCGCTCTCGAGGTGATCCGGCACCACCGCCTTCTGGAGCAGTACCTGGCGCAAACCCTGGGTCTCGGGATCGACGCCGTGCACGCCGAGGCCGACCGGTTGGAGCACGTCATCTCCGAGGAGCTCGAGGCGCGGATCGATCAGGCGCTCGGGTATCCCACGCACGACCCCCACGGAGATCCCATTCCCGACGCCGCTCTGAACGTCGAGCGCCCGAAGCTCCGGTCCCTTGACGCGCTCGTACCGGGCGAGGCGGCGACCGTCAAGAGGATCCCCGACGGGGACGCGGGCCTCCTCCGATATCTGGCCGAGCTCGACCTGCTTCCAGGATGCCTCGTGACCGTCCGGAGCGCGGCGCCCTTCGGCGGGCCGGTCACGATCGACGTCGCCGGGAGCGAGCACGCCATCTCCCGCGAGCTCGCGGGGCAGATCGGCGTCGCCTAACTCTCAGCTACTCCTAGTGAAGAGGGTGACCGAAGAACCAACGCTCGAGCGGCTTCAGTAGCTCGTCCTCGACGAACGGCTCTACGTTCTCGTTCAGCCCATCGCCCGTCGACACACTGAGGTCGTCCGACAGCGCATTGTTCGCAGCCTCGAGTGCGTCTCCCATCTCGTAGCCCTCGAACACGAAGTCCTCGTGCCGAGGTGCGACGACGGGACGGGACTTGGGGTCGATCGCCCGGCCGACCGACCAGATCGCACCGGGCCTTCGCTCGATCCAGATCACGATCTCCTCGCGAACGCCGTCCTCGCCGACACCATGCAGCACGCGCTGCGCGAACCGCTTCGCCTCCGCGTCTCGCTCCACGGCGTCAGGATACAATCGACGCGTGGGCTTCCTTCAGCGCCTGTTCAAGGGAGAGGAGAAAGAGACCTCCACCGCTTCGCGCGGGAGCTCGAAGGAGGAGGCGCTCGCCGCGTACATCGTTCGCGAACACCGGCTCGGCCGCTCGATCGAAGAGATCCTCGAGGACCCGTACCTGAAGAACCGTGCGAGCGAGGAGCAGCGCCGTCGTCTGCTCGAGCGCCCCGAGGTGATCCACGCAATCGGCGAGGACACCGCGGCCATGGCCCGCGAGCGGATCACCTAGACAGCGACCTGTCTACAGCGTGGTACCGGCGCCACGCTCGGTCGCGCGGTCCAGTACAAGCTTGGCGACCGCGAGGTCCTCAGCCGCGATGCCGAGGCTCTTGAACAGGACGATGTCGTCTTGGCTCTGCCGGCCCGCGACCTCTTCTCCGACGACCTCGGCTAGCTCGTGCACCTCCAGCCAGTCGAGCACGCCGCGCTCCACGGGCTCCACAAGGTCGCCGGCCTCGACCAGCGCCTGCTCCTTCGAGTCGCAGCACACGAAGGCCGCACGTTCCACGAGCGCGTTGTCGAGCTCGCGAGCCTCCAGGCGATTGGCACCCACCGCGCATACGAGTGCTCCGGGACGAAGCCACTCGCCGCGGAGAACCGGGTCCTTGGACGTCGTCGCCGTGACGACGATGTCCTGTTCGGCGGCCTCTCGGTTGTACTCCGCGGCTTCGGCGTCCAGTCGGGAGCAGAACTCACTGAGCCGTTCCTCGTTGCGGCAGTAGGCGACGACGCGCTCGATCGGGAGCGCTGAGCGGATCGACTCCACCTGGCTCTCGGCCTGCCAGCCGCAGCCGATGATTCCTAGGGAGGCGGCCCCTTCTCGGGCGAGATGCCGCGCTGCAACGGCGCTCGCGGCCCCGGTTCGCCGCTGGCCCAACCTGTCGGCTTCGATGAGCGCGAGGAGCTCGGGCCGGTCGGCCGCGAACAAGGCGACCACGAACTTGGCGCCCTCCGCGAAGCCGACATACGCCTTGAGTCCGGCAACTCCGAGCTCGAGGTCCGCAGCCGACAGGACGTGCATGAGACCGGCCTCGAGCCCGAGCCGGTAACGCGGGCGGTTCTCGACAGCGCCCCGCGCAATTCGCCCGAAGCAGGCCTCGACCGCTTCGACGGCGTCGGCTGCCGACAACAGCTGGTCGACATCGGCCTCGCGCAGGTAGAGAGGCATGGCTGGATAATCCACGAACGTGGAAGGAGCTGCGCAGGTCCGAAATGACGGTCTCGCCCGAACGCTGGCTTAGTGTGCCCGCCAACGTCCTCGGTGAGGACGGACGCGCGGTGATCGCGACCGCCGAGGGAGACGTGGCGCTGCTCCGCGTGGGAGGCGAGCTCTATGCGGTCGACAATGCCTGCCCTCACGAGGGCAACCCGCTTATCGAGGCCGACGTCCTGGGGCAGACCCTGGTTTGTGTCTATCACGGGTGGCGCTTCGACCTGGAGACCGGAGCGTGCCTCGCCGGTGAGGAGCCCGTGCGGCGCTACCACGTGGAGGCCCGGGGCGACCGGATCTGGATCGACCTCGGCTAGAAGGCTAGAGGCGCACGCGGCTCCAGGGGATTCCGGGATCGCTGTACGCGGCAGGGTGAAGGAGATAGGCGAGGAGCTCGATACCGTCGGCGAGCCGCGGACCGGGACGGGAGAAATAGGCGTTGCCGTCCACCGCGAAAACCCTGCTGTCTCGGCGGGCCGCTGTACCCAGAAGGTGCGCGCTCAGATCGAGCGTAACGACCTCGCCGAGCGTCCTGTCGAGGTCGAAGCCACAGGGGGCCAGCACGACTACGTCGGGATCGAGTTCGGCGACGTCGAGCCAGCGCATACGGTGTGAAGGCTCACCGGACATTCCGGCGACGTCGACCCCACCTGCGATCGCGACCATGTCGGGCACCCAGTGTCCGGCCGAGTAAGGAGGCTCGATCCACTCGGAGATGAAGATCCGCGGCGCTCGCTCGATCCCCAACAGTGCACCTTGCACCCGGTCCACACGCGCTCGCATGCCTGCAACCAGCTCGGCGGCTGCCGCGTCCGCACCGAGCCATGAGCCCAGGGAGACGATGCCGTCCAGCACGTCCTCGAAGGTCGACGGTGAGAAGTCGATAACGCCGACGTCGATCTTGGTCAGCGCGATAGCGTCGTCGACCCCGCTGCGGGAGACGGCACACACCTCGCAGAGCTCCTGCGCAACGACGATGTCGGCCGCAACCTCCCGCCAGACGTCCGCATCGATCGCGTACAGAGGACGGCCGGACGCCGCCGCCTCGGAGACTGCCGCATCGATCTCGGCGCTTGAGAGATCCCCGGTCTGGACGAGCGACGCGGTGACGACCGGCCGCTCGCGCGCCTCGGGAGGCCAGTCGCACTCATGCGTGACGCCGACGACCCGATCGCCGAGCCCGAGCGCGAAGAGGATCTCCGTAGCCGCCGGAACGAGCGAGCAAACTCTCATTCAGAGCACCCTAGTCGCTGATCGAAACCGCCTTCGATTCGTCATTGCTCCGGCCAGCGGTGTCCGGACTCGAAGGCGCTTAGGTGCGCCCGGCAAGATTCGAACTTGCGACCTCTGCCTCCGCAGGGCAGCGCTCTATCCCCTGAGCTACGGGCGCGCGAATGCCTAGTGTAGATGGTTGATGGCCAAGTACCGCACCAATCAGCGATCAGCCATCTAGCGGGCGGGCCGCGGAGGCCCCGACGGCCAGCTCGGCCTCCGGAGGCACCTCCGAGCGGACGTAGGCGAGGGCGACGAGCGCGCCGTTCGCCAGCGCGGAGCTCGTCACCCGACCGACGACCTTGTCGCCCAGACGGACCTCGGCGTCGGGCGGGAGAGGCGAATCGGTCTCGACCCGAAGGACGCGGAGGCCGCGATTGGCATGGCCGCGATAGTGGAGGCGCGCGATCGGCTCCTGACCCGGGTAGCAGCCTTTCGTCAGGCTAACGGCCCGCTCGACGAGGCCCGCCTCGGCCGGCAGGACGCGGTCGTCGATCTCGCGCCCGAAGCGGGGTGTCCCTGCTTCGATCCGGAGCCGCTCGAGCTCCTCCTCGGGGACCCGGGGAAGGTCGGCCGGAGCAGCTTCGTCCAGCACCTCGCAGACCGGCTCGCCGTAGTCCATGGTCCCGACTGACAAGGCTGCGCCGGCCGGCGGACCTCCCAGGAGAAGGAAGCTCTCGTGATCCTCGAACTCCACGTCGAGGCGAGCGGCGAAGCGGAACGCAAGCAGGTGCGAGCGAACGATTTCGGCAAGCTCTGGCTCGGTCAAAAGCAGGAAGTCCTGCTGCGCGCGGCGGACGACCGTAAGCGGCGCGATCACGCGGGCCTTCGGTGTCAGGAGGAGCGCCTCACAGGCCTCGCCGGCACCGAGCACGGCGACGTCGTTGGAGACCATGCGCTGCAGATAGTCCTCCGCCCCGGGCCCGCGCACACCCACGAAGCCGCGTGGGCGCCGGCCGACTGCTGGTCTCGAACCGTGCGGAGGCATGGCCCCAGTGTAGGAAGCGCGCGGTACGCCGCGGCGTCCCTCGTTCGAGCCACCCCTTTTGAGGGTGGTGGCAACCAGGCTCCGACCCGATGCATGGAACGTGGCCTCACGCTTCCGCCTGCTTCTGCTCCTGGCTTCGGCTCTCGTCGGGCTCATGGCCGTTTCGTCGGCTTCCGCGAGCGAGATCGTCACCAGAAACGCGAAGAACGTCAGCTTGAAGGTCGACTCGAAAGGTCGCGCGGTCGTCTATTACACGGTTGGCACCAAACGTTTCTACCCGGTCTTCTGGGGCGCGGTCAACGCGCGGCCGCCGAGCCGAACTCGTGCGCAAGTCGCATTCAAGCGTGACTACTCGGGCGGCTACATGAAGCTCGGCACCCCGCTCTGGAAAAAGATCAAAAACGTCTGTCGTCCGTACACCGGTCCGCGGCTCGCCTGGTACAAGGCCGGTTGCACCGCCCCTGATGGGAGTCACTGGGTGCTCCAGAGCTGGCAGCGTCGCCTTCCCAACCTCGGCATGACGCCTTGGCTCGCCTCGCAGCGCGTATGGGAGCTTCATCTTTCACATTTCACCGGCGCCCCGGCCGTCCTCGAGATTTACACGGACTACATCTACTACGGCGGTCTCTACCACCACCTGTTCGGCCGGCTTACATACCAGGGCAAGCCGGTCTACGGCTTCGACAACACGAGTAGCGGAAATCCGACGGATAGCTACGGGCGGAACGTCTACGTCGACACCTTCAATTCGCGCTACGCGAGCGGATGGAGACGCGAGAACGGTTTCCTCTCACACCGTTTCGGCGGCACCTTCTGCTACGGGTTCTACCCGCACGAGCGCTACGCGTCCTTCCCGGACGGCCCACGCCGACCGCAAGGGAATGGCGAGGCCTACCGCGCGACCGTGATCGGCCCAGGAGTCAGCCCGGACGCCTTCTGGTCAGGACCAGGTCTTCCCGAGTGGACGAACTCTCCAGAGCAGAACAAGCTCGAAGAGCGAATGAACAGGATCTCCAGCACCATGATGGCGAACGACGACAAGTGCCAGCGCACCTAGCCGCCGCCTGATCCCAAGAAAAAGAGGGCGGCCCGTGGGCCGCCCTCTTTCGTTCCTCGCGCTGGGCGAGAGCTACATCATCCCGCCCATGTCGCCCATGCCCCCCGGCATGCCGGCGGCGGCCGGCTGCTTCTCGGGTGCATCAGCGACAATCGCCTCGGTCGTGAGGATGTTCTTCGCGATCGACGCGGCGTTCTGGAGGGCCGAGCGCGTCACCATCGTGGGATCGATGATGCCGGACTTGACCAGGTCCTCCTGCTCGCCGGTATCGACATTCAGGCCGAAGCCCTTGTTGCCCGCCCGAATCGTGTTGACCACGACCGAGCCTTCCAGGCCCGCGTTGTTCGCAAGCTGGCGAACCGGCTCTTCGAGTGCCCGGACGATGATGCTTGCGCCCGTCCGCTCGTCGCCCTCGAAGCTGTCGAGCTTGATGGAATCGACCGCCTGCAGGAGAGCGACGCCGCCGCCCGGCACGATGCCCTCCTCGAGAGCTGCGCGGGTCGCCTGCAACGCGTCCTCGACCCGGTGCTTCTTCTCCTTCATCTCGGTCTCCGTGGCAGCGCCGACCTTCACGACGGCGACGCCTCCGGAAAGCTTCGCGAGCCGCTCCTGGAGCTTCTCACGATCGAAGTCCGAGTCGGTGTTCTCGATCTCGGCCTTCAGCTGCTTGATCCGCGCCTTGATGGCGTCGGACTCGCCGGCCCCGTCGATGATCGTGGTCGCGTCCTTGTCGACTACGACCTTGCGAGCACGGCCGAGCTGCGAGAGCTTCGTGTTCTCGAGCTTGAGGCCCATCTCCTCGGTGATGACCTCGCCGCCGGAGAGCACCGCGATGTCCTCGAGCATCCGCTTGCGGCGGTCTCCGAAGCCCGGCGCCTTGACGGCGACGGCGCTGAAGGTGCCGCGCAGCTTGTTGACGACGATCGTCGCGAGCGCCTCGCCCTCGACGTCCTCGGCCACGATCAGCAGCGGGCGCCCCGCCTGGATGACCTGCTCGAGAATCGGGAGGAGATCCTTGACCGCACCGATCTTCTGGTTCGCGATCACGATGTAGGGCTCGTCGAGCACGGCTTCCATGCGCTCGGCATCGGTGATCATGTACGGGGACAGGTAGCCCTTGTCGAACTGCATGCCCTCGGTGAACTCGAGCTCGAGGCCGAAGGTCTGGCCCTCCTCGACGTTCACGACACCGTCCTTGCCGACCTTTTCGATCGCATCGGCGATGACATCACCAATCTCGCGCTCACGCGCGGAGATGGTGGCGACCCGGGCGATGTCCTCCTTGCCCGAGACCTCCTTCGACTGCGATTTCAGATCCTCTACGACAGCCTGTACGGCCGTCTCGATGCCGCGCTTCAACCCCATCGGGTTGGCACCGGCGGCGACGTTCTTGAGGCCTTCGCGGACGATTGCCTGCGCAAGCACGGTCGCGGTGGTCGTGCCGTCGCCCGCCACGTCGTTGGTCGCCGTTGCGACCTCGCGGACGAGCTGTGCACCCTGGTTCTCGAACGGATCCTCGACCTCGATCTCACGCGCGATCGTGACTCCGTCGTTCGTGATCGTGGGCGCGCCGAACTTCTTGTCGAGCACGACGTAGCGCCCCTTCGGGCCAAGGGTGACCTTGACCGCGTCGGCGAGGGTGTTGACGCCGCGCTCGAGAGCGCGCCGTGCCTCCTCGCTGAACTTCAGTTCCTTGTGTGCCATTCAGTTTCCTCCGTTGTTCTCTAGGCGGTTGCGCCGGCGAGCTCTTTCTTCTTCGAGCTCTTGGGCCTCTTCGAGCTCGTCACGACTTTCGCGAGCACATCTGACTCGCGGAGAATCAGGTACTCGTCGGAGCCGAGGCGAATCTCGGTGCCGCCGTACTTGGAGAAGATGATCTCGTCACCCTCCTCCAGTTCCATCTTGATGTACTCCCCGTCCTCGTCACGCGGACCAGGGCCCACGGCGAGAACGCTGCCGCGCTGCGGCTTCTCCTTGGCGGTGTCAGGAAGGACGATCCCACTTGTGGTCGTCATGTCTTCCTCGAGCACCTCGACGATCAGACGATCGCCCAGCGGCTTCAAGTTCATCCAGCTTTCCTCCTTGCTCGACGTACTTCTTGGCACTCTCAGAGCGAGAGTGACAACGACCATGATACAGAAAACCGACGCCGGTTTTTAGGAGATCCTTGGCACTCTTCGGTCAAGAGTGCCAGAGCCCCGAAGTATGCTTACGGCGACGAGCGTAACCATGCAGACGACCGCGCTGAGGACGAACGGCATGCCGTCGCCGAACAGGTCCGCGAGCTGGCCGCCAACCGCAGGACCCACGACGTTTCCTGCCGCCCAGGCCCCGTTTGCAAGCCCGAACGAGAGCCCCTGTGCAAGTCCGAACGACTCAGCGGTGTCGGAGATCATCGCGCTCGCCGGAGCGTAGAACCCCCCGTAGGCGAGCAAGGAGAGGACTCCGAGAGCCGCCACGATCGCGGCCGGCTCCGCCCACGCGAGCCCGAGCGAGACCGCGATCGATGCGATCAGCGCGAGTCGCACCGGCAGGAAACGCCCGCGGCGATCCGAGTAGCGCCCGATGAGCGGGTGCAGGACGACCTCTGCCGCCGCTCCGGTCAGGAAGACGGCTGCGATCGCGGCAGCTCCCCAGCCCGCCTGCCCGAGCTCGAGCGGAACGAGGACGGTGACCACTCCGAAGAGAAGGGCCGGCAAGAGCATGAGCCAGAGGCCCCCTAGAAAGCTCGGGCGCTGAAGCGCCTTTCCGAGGGCGCTCAGCGGCTGTGGCTCGGGCTCTGCATCGGGCGAGGTCAGTGTCCAGCCGACCAGGACCGCGCCGATCACGCTGACGGCGACGAAGGTCGGGCGCGTGCCGACGACCGCGGCCGCACCTCCCAGCACCGGGCCGAAGATCGCTCCGAAGACCGCAGCGCCGATCGCCGTCCCGAGGGTCTGACCCCGTCGCTCCCTCGGTGTCACGGAAACGAGCCAGGTGAAGCCTCCGGCCCAGGAGAGCGTGCTCCCGAAGCCCTGGAAGAGGCGGCTGACTCCCAGCGTCCAGGCGCTCCCTGCGAACCCGAAGCCGAGGCAGGCCAGGGACATGAGGACGAGCCCTGCGAGGACCGTTCGCTTCGGCCCGAGGTGCGCAGCTGCGAGGCCACTCGGAATGGCCGCGAGGAGCGCCCCCGCGGCAAAGGACGCGACCAGGAGTCCCGAGCCGGCCTTCGAGAGCTCGTACTCCGACGCGAACTCGGGGAGGAGCGGCACGAGGGCCGCGTAGAGCATCGTGTCGACGAGGACGATCCCGCAGACGAGCATGACGAGCCTCCGCACGGCGCGAAGCTAGCATCGGATCGGTGCGCCGCGAGTTCTCTGCGGGAGGCGTGGTCGTTCGCCGGCTCGGCGGCGAGTGGCGCCTGGCGGCGATCCGTCCCGCGGGCAAGGACATATGGGCGCTGCCGAAGGGGATCATCGACGCGGGCGAGAAGCCACCGGAGACCGCGCTCCGCGAAGTTCGCGAAGAAACGGGGGTCGACGGCCGGCTCCTCGAGAAGCTCGGCGACATCCGCTACGTCTACACGTGGGGCGGCGAGCGGGTCTTCAAGGTCGTGAGCTTCTTCCTGATCCGCTACTCGCGTGGCCGGCTCGGTGACATTGCGCCCGAGATGCGGCACGAGGTCGACGGAACGCGCTGGCTCCCGCTCGCGGACGCTTCCCGACTGCTGGCCTACGGCGGGGAGCGACAGATGGCCGCGCGAGCTTGGGAAATCCTGGCTCCAGAAGCTCTATGATGCTGCGCGCCCCCGTGCGCGCCCTCGAAGAGCCGATGTACGCACTGAACTTCTACTCACCCATGGTCGCCGACCAGCTGCGGAGCCGTCGGAAGACGGCCACGATCCGCCTCGGCGACAAGTCGGCCAAGTACAAGAAGGGCATGGTCGTCCAGATCCTCGTAGGCCAGCGGTACGGCCCGCGGGAGCGCATCTTCGACGCGGTCATCGACAAGGTCGACGTGAAGTCGCTCGCGGAGCTCTCGCCGCGCGAGATCGAGCACGACAACCCCGAGATCCGTCGCACCGAGGAGCTTGCCAGCTTCCTCGGGCAGCTCTACAACCGCGAGGTGACCGAGGCCGACCAGGTCACCTTGATCCGGTTCTCCGAGATCCTCTCCACGCCGAGACCCGACGCCTTCGGGCGCCAAAGCCAGAACTAGAACTAGACGCCGGACTTCCGGATCGCCGTCCCGAACAGCTCGGGGTCTCGCAGCGGCGTCCCGCAGCCCTCACACTCGACGGCAAACGCGGAGCTGAATCGCGCCCCGCACCCCGGGCAGCGAAGCCGTATTTCCTCGCCGCAGGTCGGGCAGGCAGCTTCGACCTCGCCTTCCGACTCGTCGAAGTACCTCTGCGCGTGCCCGCAACCGAGACAGAAGGCCACCCAGTCGCCCAGAGTCTTGCGCCGCTCCTCCCGGAGCCAGTCCGCTGCCTTGCCCATCACGGCTAGCCTAGATGGTCGTCGGGTAAAGTCACGGCGCCGAGAGAAGGGGACGACAGCCGCCACATGGCGATTGCGCGCGAAGCAGAGCCAGTCAGCTCGATCAAGGAGACCAAGGAAGCCGGTCTCGACCGCGAGGACCTCCTCGGCATCTACCGCAACCTCATCCTCACTCGGGGAATCGAGGAGCGGGGCCACATCCTCTACAAGCAGGGCAAGATCCCGGGGAGTTTCTATACGGGCCGCGGGAACGAGGCGGCAGCGGTCGGGGTTGCCACAGCAATGCGCCCGGAGGACGTCGGGACCCCGTTGCACCGCGACATGGGAGTCCACGTCGTCCGCGGCGTCGAGCCCTGGCGCATGTTCGCCCAGTTCATGGGGCGAGTCGACGGCCCCACGCGCGGCCGGGACGGGAATGTCCACATGGCCGATGACCGGCTCGGCTTGATCGCGATGGTGAGCCACCTGCCGGCGATGCTCCCGGTGGCGGTGGGCGCCGCGCTCGCCTTCAGGATCCGCGAAGAGAAGCGGGTCGCGGTCGGCTGGTTCGGCGAAGGTGCCTCTGCACGCGGCGATACGCACGAGAGCATGAACATGGCCGGTGTCCGGAGACTCCCGGTGGTCTTCGTCTGCGACAACAACCAATGGGCGTACTCGACCCCGACTCACCTCGAGTTCGCGTGCGAGACGGTCGCCGATCGAGCACAGGCGTACGGGTTCGAAGGTGTCGTCGTCGACGGAACGGACGTGCTCGCCGTCTACCGCGAAGCCAAGCGCGCCCTCGAGAACGCCCGCGAGGGCGGCGGCCCGACGCTGATCGAGTGCCTCACCCTCCGTATGGAGGGCCACGCCGTTCACGACGACGCCTTCTACGTCCCGAAGGAGATGTTCGAGGAGTGGGCGAAGCGCGATCCGCTCGAGCGCTTCCGGACGTGGCTCCGCGAAAACGCAGACTTCACGGACCAGGAGGAGGGCGAGATCAGCGAGCAGGTCAAGAAGCTTCTGAACGACGCGATCCGGAAAGCCGACGAGAGCCCGCTCCCCGAGCCCGACGGCGAGGTCGATGCCGTATACGCGACTCCTGAAGAGCTCGAGACTCCTCACCACAAGTAGGAACCGATGGCCGTCAAGACGTATCTGCAGGCGATCTCCGACGCTCTTCGCGACGAGATGCGCCGCGACAAGCGGGTTTTCGTGATCGGCGAGGATGTGGGCGTTTACGGGGGCGCCTTCAAGGTGACCAAGGACTTCCAGCAGGAGTTCGGTCCCTGGCGTGTCATCGACGCTCCCCTGTCCGAGACCGCGATCGTGGGCGGCTGCACGGGCGCCGCGATCATGGGCATGCGACCCGTGGCGGAGATGCAGTTCGCGGACTTCATCTCCTGCGCCTGGGATCACCTGGTCACCGTGGCGGCCAAACAGCACTACCGGGCGGGAACGGCCGTGCCGATCGTCGTTCGGCTTCCCTCCGGCGGTGGCTTCTCTGGAGGCCCGTTCCACTCGCAGAACCCCGAGTCGAGCTTCGCGCACATTCCAGGCCTCAAGATCGCCTGCCCGGCAACTCCCGCAGACGCGAAGGGACTCCTCCTCTCGGCGATCGAGGATCCGAACCCCGTTCTCTACTTCGAGCACAAGCATCTCTACCGGCGCATCAAGGACGAGGTGCCGGACGAGCGCTACACGATCCCCTTCGGCGAGGCCCGGATTCACCGCGAGGGTGACGACGTGACGCTCGTCACCTGGGGCGCGATGGTCTACACGGCGGACGAGGCCGCGAAGCAGCTGGAGGACGAGCTTTCCGTCGAGATCATCGACCTGCGGACGATCGCTCCGTGGGACCGCGAAACGGTGCTCGAATCGGTTGCAAAGACGTCGAAGGCGCTCGTGCTCCACGAGGATACGCAGACCGCCGGCTTCGGGGCCGAGATCATGGCGACGATCATGGAGGAGGCGTTCGAGGATCTCGATGCGCCGGTGAAGCGGGTTACCGCGCCGGATACGCCGGTCCCGTTCGCGCCTCCGCTCGAGAAGTGGTTCCTTCCGCAGGTCGAGGACGTCGTGGCAGGCCTCAAGGACCTGGCCGAGTACTAAGGACGCATGGCAACGCAAACCGCCGTCGATGTCGTGATGCCGCAGATGGGCGTCTCCGTCTCCGAGGGGACGATCACGAAGTGGCTGAAGGCTGAGGGAGAGGAGGTCGCAGCCGACGAGTCACTGCTCGAGATCTCGACCGACAAGGTCGACACCGAGGTGCCCAGCCCGGCGAGCGGCGTCCTGACGCAGATCCTCGTCCCGGAGGGTGAGACGGTCGAGGTTGGCACGAAGCTTGCCGTCATCTCGCCCGAAGGTGGCGGCGAGGCGGTCGAGGAGCCGCCGGAGCCCGCGACCCAGCAAGCGGCGGAAGAGTCTGCGGACGCAAGCGGCGCCGAGGGCGAGACGCCGACGGCAGGGAAGGTGGAGGAGCCCCCGCCGCCACCGAGCCCCGAGCCGGCGGCCGAGACTCCCGCCCCCGCTGCCACGCCCGAGCCGGACGGCGACGGGGACGGCCAGGGCCGCTCGTTCGTCTCCCCGGTCGTAGCGCGCATCGCGTCCGAGCACGACGTCGACGTAGGCCAGATTGAAGGCAGCGGCCGCGGTGGCCGGGTCACGAAGAAGGACATCCTCGCGTTCGTGGAGCAAGGCGGCGCGAAGGCCGCGCCCGAGGCTCCGCCCGCACCCGCCGCACCGGCCGCTCCGCAGACTCCCGCTGCAGAGCCCGCCCGGGCGGCCGTCCCGGCTCAGGCTCAAGCCGAAAAGGTCGAGCCCGCCGCGGGCGAGACGGTCGAGCCCATGACGCCCATGCGCAAGGGGATCGCCGAGCACATGCGGCGCTCGCTCGACACGTCGGCACACGTCACGACGACGTTCGAGGTCGACCTCTCGAAGGTCGTGGCCATCCGCCAGAAGCTGAAGCGAGAGTACGAGGAACGGCATGGGGTGAAGCTCACTTACCTGGCCTTCATCGCCCGGGCCACGCTCGACGCGATCGCGAAGTGGCCGTGGATGAACGCGGAGATCCGCGGCGAGTCGATCGTGACCAAGAGCTACGTGAACCTCGGGATCGCGGTCGCGCTGGAAGGCGGCAAAGGGCTCATCGTCCCCGTCGTCAAGCACGCCGAGGAGAAGAACCTGCTCGGGCTCGCGCGCGCCGTCGAACAGATTGCAGATCGCGCGCGGAACAAGAAGCTGATGCCCGACGACGTCCAGGGCGGCACGTTCACGATCACGAACCCCGGCGGGTTCGGGGCCATCCACGGGACGCCGATCATCAGCCAGCCGCAGGTTGCGATCCTCGACGTCGAGGCGATGGTGAAGCGGCCCGTCGTCATCCAGGACGACGCCGGCAGCGACGTGATCGCGATCCGGCCGATGATGAACCTCTGCCTCGCCTACGACCACCGGCTGATTGACGGCGCCTACGCCGCGCAGTTCATGCGCGACCTGAGAACCAACCTCCAGACGTGGGATGAAAGCGCCTACTAGAGGCGCGTACCTCCTCGAGCTAGGCGAGACCCCCTACCTCGAGGCGTGGGAGCTCCAGCGGTCTTTGGCGGCGGCGGTGCAGGAGGGCACGATCCCGGACACGGTCGTGCTGCTCGAGCACCCACCCGTGATCACGACCGGGCGGCGAACAGACGAGAACGAGGTGCACGTACCAGAGGGCTCTGACGTGGAGGTGGTCGAAACCGACCGCGGGGGCAAGTCGACGTACCACGCGCCGGGCCAGCTCGTCTGCTACCCGATTCTCGACCTGAACCGACATGGACGCGACGTGCGGAGGTACTGTCGAGACCTCGAGGAGGCGGTGATCCGCACTCTTGGTGCGTTCGACCTCACCGCGACTCGTCTCGAGGGACTGACCGGCGTTTGGCTCGAGCGCCCACCGCAAAAGATCTGTTCCATCGGGGTTCACATCTCGCGCTGGGTGACGACGCATGGCTATGCCCTCAACGTCGATCTCGACCCGGCCCCGTTCACGAATTGGATCACGGCCTGTGGGCTCGAGGACGCGGCCTTCACGACGATGGCGCGGGAGCTCCGCCGGCCGCTCGCGGTCGACCAGGTGCGGCCCCACGCCGCCGCGGCTCTCGAGGAAGTCTTTAGCCTGTCTTTCGA
>DATHAG010000003.1:0-7504 GCA_035296825.1 Gaiellaceae bacterium
CGAGCCGAACCACTATCTCATGATCGCCGGACACCCACGGAGCGAACGCGAGGAGGTCGTCGGCTCGATCGACGAGTACGAGGTAGCTCGGAAGCCCGACAGGGGGCCCGCGAGCTAGACGACGTTAGTTAGACCTCGGCAACGGAACCGTGGTGTGAGGGAGCCCGCTTCGGTGGGTTCTCTCGTTCCTCGGTCTACTTCTCATCTACCCGGAGTCGCCCGAATCGGGCGAATCCAGCGGGACGCGGTTCATTTCACGAGACGGAAACCCCTGGTAGAGCGTCATCCGGCGAACGGACCGGAAACTCCGTTCATTTGCCGACTTTGTTCAGCGAGTGGATATCGGGCAGCCCCCTATGGAGCCCGTCCAGGTCGAAGCCGTAGCCGACGAAGAACTCGTCGGGGACCGTGAAGCCGACGTAGCGGAGCGGTAGATCCTCGACGAGGCGGCGATAAGGGCGGTCGAGGAGTGAGCACACGGCGAGGCTCGCCGGCTCCCGGAGCCGAAGAGCCGTCAGGAGGTAGTTCAGGGTCAGGCCGGTGTCTACGACCAGGTCGACGATCACGACGTCCCGGCCGGCGATCGGCGCATCGAGATCCTTCATGATCCGGACGCCTGCATGACCGCCCAGCGCGCGCCCGTAGCCGGCGAGGCTCACGAGGTCGAGGTGATGCAGGATCGGGACGGCGCGGGAGAGGTCCGCGAGAAAGACGTAGGAGGCTCGGAGCACCCCGACCAGAAGTGGCTCCTTGCCGGCGTAGTCCTCGCAGATGCGGGCTCCGAGCTCGGCGACGCGGGCCTGGATGTCCGCTCTCGTGAGGTGCACTTCGCCGACGCGGGGATCGGGCCCGGCCAGCCGCAGGTGTCGGGAGGCTCTACGAGGCGAGGCTGAGACCGTACTTCTCCACGAGACGCTCGATGTCCCGTCGGTAGAAGAGCTTCACCTTCACGTCGGGATACCGCTCTTTGAGCTTCCTGATCTTGCGGTTCTTCCGGGTCACGAGCGACTGCTTCATCGTCGTGATCTCCACGTAGAGGTCCTGATCCGGGAGGTAGAAGTCCGGCCTCGCGGCCTCGATCACGCGGCCGGCCTCGTCGGTCTCGAGAACGAACGTGCGCGGCTCGTACTCCCACTTGATGCCGTAGAAATCGAGGAGCTTCGCGACCTCGAGTTCCGCCTTGTTGACGAAACGTGGAGGCTGACGCCCACAATATGCCTGGAAAACAGGCATTTCTTCCGGCACAAATGGAACGGTAGCAGTCTGCGCGGACGGCCCATCACTAAACTCCGGTGCTCGGCGGACGATCAGGAGAGCCGTGTTTCGGATTGCGCACATCTCCGACCTGCACTGCGGGTCGCAGCATTTCGTCCCGAACCTCATGGAGCGGGCGATCATGGAAATCAATGAGCTCGCCCCGGATATCGTCGTCTGCTCCGGCGACCTGACGGCGTTCGGCTACCGCCAGGAGTACGCCGAGGCCAAGCAGTACTTGGAGCGGCTCGCCTGCGCCTCGCTGGTAGTCGTGCCGGGCAATCACGATTCTCGGAACGTGGGCTACCTCCACTTCGAGGAGCAGTTCGGCGAGCGCGACACGGTCGTCCACCGGGACGGTGTGTCGGTGGTCGCGATCGACTCCTCGGAGCCGGACCTCGACCACGGGCACATCGGCCGGAGTCGCTACCGCTGGATCTCGGAGCAATTCGCCCACCCGGCGGACTTCCGGATCTTCGTCCTCCATCACCACCTGCTGCCCGTTCCGGGCACCGGCCGCGAGCGAAACGTCGTCTATGACGCCGGCGACGCACTCGAGGCACTCCAGCGCTCGAAGGTCAATCTCGTTCTCTCGGGACACAAGCACGTCCCGTACGCGTGGCGCCTGGAAGATCTCTTCATCGTCAACACCGGTACGGTCTCGACACTCCGTCTCAGGGGCAGGACGCGGCCCTGCTACAACGTTGTCGAGATCGAGGGGCGCCACGTCGACGTGTGGCGCCGCTACCCGTTCCACGGCTCCGAGCGGATCATCCAGTTCTCTGCCGACACGCTCGAGTTCGAGAAGTACACCACCCGAATCGAGGACGAGGTCACGAGCCGATGACCGGGAAGGGGCCGACGGCGCTCGCGCTGATCGACGGCGAGCACTATCCGGAGGTAGTCCGGGATGCTCTCACCGAGCTTCCGTACACGATCCTCGGCGCTGTGCTCCTGGGGGGCACGGAGAAGGTCCGCGGCGGCGAAGACTACGGCGTGCCCCTCCACTCCACCCTCGAGGAGGGGCTCGAGCAGACCGGCGCCGAGATCGTGGTCGACCTCTCGGACGAGCCGGTCCTCGACGCCCGAGGGCGTCTACGGCTGGCCAGCCGAGCGCTGGCCGCAGGCCGTCCTTACGTGGGAGCCGACTTCCGCTTCGAGCCGGTGGCCCTCGCACCGTTCGATCTCCCGTCGGTGGCTATCGTCGGGAGTGGCAAGCGCGTGGGCAAGACCGCGGTCGCCGGGCACCTTGCGCGCCTGCTCTCAAAGGAGCGGGAGGTGATCGTGGTAGCGATGGGGCGCGGGGGCCACGTGACCCCGTCATCGTCAACTCCACGCCGAGCCTCGAGGACCTTGTGGAGCTCTCGCGCGGTGGCTCCCACGCGGCTTCGGACTACCTGGAGGACGCAGCGCTCGCGAAGGTCGTCACGATCGGCTGCCGCCGCTGCGGCGGGGGGCTCGCCGGGCAGCCGTTCGTCTCGAACGTTGAGGCGGGAGCCCGAGCAGCAGCGGAGCGCCGGCCCGATCTGGTCATCTTCGAGGGCAGCGGAACGTCGGTGCCACCGGTCGCTGTCGATGCTCGCGTCCTCGTCGCCGGAGCCGCGCAGGACCCGGAGCTCGTCGCAGGCTTCCTCGGTGCCTATCGCATCCTGATCTCGGATCTCGTCGTCGTGACCGGATGCGAGGAGCCGCTGGCCGACAGGGAGCACATCGATGCACTTCGCGCTGCGATCCGGGACGTCGACCTGGAGCTCGACGTCGTCGAAACCGTGCTCCGTCCCCGTCCGATCGAGCCGCTCGGGGGTAGACGCGTGGCCTTCTTCTCGACCGCGCCGGCGGCGATTCACGACCGTCTTCGGTCGCACCTCGAGGATGAGGAGAGCGCTGAGGTCGTAATGATCTCCGGAAACCTGAGCAGGCGGGATGCGCTCCGCATCGACCTGGCTTCGGAAGCGGCACGGACAGCCGAGGTCTTCCTCGTCGAGCTGAAGGCGGCCGCCATCGACGTCGTCGCCGAGGCCGCGGCGGAAGAAGGCGTGGAGATCGTCTTCGCCGACAACGCAGTCATGCCTCTCGAGGATGACCTCGACGCGAGGCTTCGTGCGTTGGCACCGAACAGGGTGACCGCGTGAGCGACCGGCGCCCCCCAGAGTCGCTCGGTGGGGAGGAAGGACGGCGGCTTCCTTATTCCAAGGGCCTCATGGCGAAAACGCTGTCCGGAACCGGTCTCCGGCCCGAGCGGGCGTACGAGCTCGCCCGCCTGATCGAGCAGGAGCTCGTGCGCAAGCACGAGGAGGACACCTTCACCGAGGAGCATCTGCACGAGCTGGCCGCCCAGGTGCTTGCCGAGCACGAGGGGGAGGACGCCGTGCACGGGCTCAGGCGCTACCGGACCCTGCAGGAGCTGGATCTTCCGCTGATCCTCCTCATCGGGGGCGCCACCGGAACCGGCAAGTCGACGGTCACGACGGAGGTCGCCCACCGTCTCGGCATCACGCGGGTCGCTTCCACCGATTTCGTGCGGCAGACGATGCGGGCGTTTTTCTCGGTCGACTTCATGCCCTCGATTCACTACTCGAGCTTCGAAGCAGCCGCCGCGGTCGCTACCCCGGATGAGGCCAGGGACCCCGCGCTCGTAGGCTTCAACGACCAGACGAGGAATGTGCTCGTCGGGGTTCGCGCCGTCATCGATCGGGCGCTGACCGAGCGCTACTCCATGGCGCTCGAGGGTGTGCACATGGTGCCGGGCCTCGTTCCCGCGGCGGTCGAGGGCGCCGTGGTCGTCCAGGCGCTCCTTGCCATCGAGGACGAGGACGAGCACGCTCGGCACTTCTGGGTTCGCGACACGGGCTCTGAGGGCCTGCGGCCGGTCGCGAAGTACCTCGACTCGCTGGGCGATATTCGCCGCATCCAGGCGTACCTCATCGATCGGGCCGAGAAGGCTGGCGTCCCCGTGATCGAGAATACTCGCGTGGAGCGGACTGCGGAGGCGGTGATCCGGCTCGTGCTCGAGGAGGTGGAACGAGCAGTCGGGGCACCGGCGTAGATCCCGTGAGCCTCGATAACGCCCACGCGAACTGCCCCTGCGAGCTCTTCGCTGCTGTGACCGAGAGGGCGGCGCTCGCCAGCGGCCGCTGGCTGGGGCGGGGAGACGTGAAAGCGGCGGAGGACTCGGCCTCCACGGCCATGCGCCAGGCGCTCGACGAGCTGTCCATCGAGGGCCACATCGTCGTTGGCGCGGAAGAGTCGGAGAGCCCGCTCGCAATGGGGACCAGGGTCGGTCGCGGGGGGCGAGTCTACGATCTTGCCGCCGACCCGCTCGAGGGGCGGAGTGTCGTCGCGCGCGGTGAGGCGGGGGCGATGGCGATGATTGCGGTGGGCGACGCCGGGACGTTCCCCCGCCTGCCGGACATGTACATGCGAAAGATGGCGGTCGGCCCGGTCGCACGGGGTCGGATCGACCTCGCGAGCCCGGTCGGGGACAATGTCCGCGCGATCGCGGAGGCCTTCGGACGGAATACGAACGACATCACGTCGATCGTCCTCGACCGCCCTCGTCATCACGACCTGATCGAGGAGATCCGCGCGGTCGGCGGGCGCATCAAGCTGATCCAAGACGGTGACGTCACCTCGTCCATCACCGCGGCGATCCGGGGGACGAACGACCATCTTGCGATCGGGATCGGCGGTGCCCGCCAGGCGCTCATCTCCGCGGCCGCGCTTCGGTGTCTGGGTGGCGAGCTCCAGGCACAGCTCTGGCCGACTACCCGTGGCGAGATCGGCCAGGCCGCCGAGCACGGAATCGAAGACATCGAGCGCACGTTCACGACGGAGGAACTCGCACCCGGCGAGGTGATCGTCGCTGCGACCGGCGTCTCGAACAGTGACTTGCTCCGCGGGGTCCGGTACCTCGCGGACAGCGCCCGGACGCACTCCGTCGTCATGTGCACCCGCCACAACTGGGTGCGCTTTATCGACGGAATCCATTTCTTCGCTCGCGAGCGGCGCGAAGAAGTGCGCCTGCTCAGCTAACCGGCTAGCTCGCCAGCTCGCGGCGGAGGACGGCGTCCACTGCACGCAGCGCGACACGCGTCTCCGCGAGCGTGGGCTCACGGGTCGTCAGGCGCTGGAGGCACAGCCCCGGAAGGAGGAAGAGACCGGCGAGGCGGCGCGGAAGCGCCTGCAAAACGAGCCAGAGCTCCATCGAAAAGGCCAGCGCGACGAGCGTTACGACGACGGGGGTGTAGAAGGCGGCGGTGAGGGGCCAGAGCCTCTCGGCGACGAAGGTGACCGGAAGGACCAGGGCGGCGAAGTTTGTTCCGCAGCGGGCCGAGAAGCGGGAGGGCTTCGCCTGTCCGGTCCAGGTGGAGCAGAGGCGGCGCTCCTCAGCCGCGGCGATGGCGCGATGCTCGGCGCCGTGGAGGGAGAGCGTCCGGCCGCGAAAGAGCCATGTGAGGAGGATCGCCGTCAGCGCGACGCCGATCGCCAGCCCCACCTTCTCGGGCAGGAAGACGAACCCGAGGGGGACGACGAGAGCTCCACCGAGGATCGCGCGGTCACGGTCGCGGGCCACTCCGGTCTTCCGGAAGAGGGGAGAGAGGGAGGCGCTGAGCCGCGCCAGGCCGCGGACAAGCGGGATTCGACGCCAGGGCGTGTCCGAGCTCGGCATCCGGCCCTCGCTCAGGGTGCCGTCGTATCGGGCGAAGGCCCAGTAGCGCTCGGACACGATGACGACGCCATTCGGCCGGGCCATGCCTCCCAGACGGGGAAGCGAAGGGATTTGATCAGCGGCAGCAAGGAACGGCGCGGGGGTCTCCACGCCTCCACTGTGCCGAAAGGCCGCCCGGCCCGGAAGGGCCGAACGGCCTGTTTCGGAGCCTCGTGGGTCCTAGTAGCGTCCGCGGCCGAGAACGCCGAGAACCAGTAGGACGAGAACGACAATCAAAACGATCCAGAGAATGCTCATGTGTCCTCCTCTCGTAGGCTGCCCGCGTTCTTCCCGATTCGGTGCGACGCTAACCAAGGGCCGAAAGCCGGGTCGCTAGACTGCTTGCATGCCGACCCGTGAGGACGTCTTCGAGGCGCTGAAAGTCGTGGAGGATCCCGAGCTCGGGATGGACATCGTTGAGCTGGGCCTCGTCTACGACGTGGAAGTCGAGGGACCGAAGGTGCACGTCACCTACAGTCTGACCTCGATGGGCTGTCCGGTCGGCCCTCTGATCGAGCAGCAGATCGCAGAGACCGTGAGCGAGATGCCGGGGGTGGAAGAGGTGGAGCCGGAGCTGACCTGGAGCCCGCCGTGGTCGCCCGAGAAGATGTCCGACGACGCCAAGTTCATCCTCGGCTTCGGCTAACGCCGAGCCCTCGCCAGCCGTCTAGACGGTCAGCACGACCTTGCCGAACTGCCTCCCGCTTTCGAGGTGGCGGTGGGCTTCCGCCGCCTCCTCGAGCGGGAAAACCCGGTCGACGAGCGGCTTCACGCGACCGTTTGCGACCAGCTCGTAGACCCCGGCGAAGTCCTCGGCCGTCCCCATCGTCGACCCCAGGATCGAGAGTTGCTTCCAGAAGATACGGTGGAGATTGGCCGGTGGGTTGGGGCCACTGGTGGCTCCGCAGACGGTGATGCGGCCGCCCGTACGCGCGACCTGGAGGGACGTCTTCCAGGTGGCCTCGCCGACGTGCTCGACGACGACGTGGGCGCCTCCACCGCTCGCCTCCTTGACCGCGGAGACCACGTCGCCACTCTCGTGGTTCACCGTCTCGTCGGCCCCGAGCTCACGTGCCCGCTCGAGCTTCCCGTCGTCCGACGACGTGACCACGACCCTGGCGCCGAGCGCCTTGGCGATCAGGAAGGCAGCACTTCCGACTCCACTGCCAATCCCCCAGACGAGTACCCATTCCCCCGCTTGCAGCCCCGCCCGGGTCACCAGCATTCGGTAGGCGGTTTCGTAGACGAGCGGGAAAGCTGCAGCTTCCTCGAACGAGAGCTCCTCCGGGATCGGATGCACGTTCTCGCTCGGAATCGCGATCAGCTCCGCGTGAGTGCCGTCGCGATGCTCGCCCACGATCTCGGAGCCGTTCCGGAGGCCCGGATTCAAGACAACTCTCTGACCGAGCTCGAACCCCTCGACTCCCTCGCCGAGGGCTTCCACGACGCCGGCGCCGTCCGCGCCGAGGATTCTGGGCTTCGGTACCGAGGGAAGCCCCTGCCTGAGCCAGATGTCGAGATGGTTCAAGGACGCCGCCTTCA
>DATHAG010000004.1:0-4542 GCA_035296825.1 Gaiellaceae bacterium
AGCTCCTCCCAGGTCGCGTAGCGCTTCCTGTCGACGTCCATGAGACCGCCCTCGACCAGATCCAGGAGCGTCTGCCGGGGAATTTCGTAGCGGACCACGGCGTGCGCGAGCGCGACCAGAACGAGGTCGCCGTCCCGGCTCTCCGGAAGCGCCTCGACTGCGGCACGGCAGGATTCGAGTCGGCTGCGCCGCTCCTCGCTGACCAGGCTCCCGTCGTCAGCGATGTCGTCGACTCGCCTTGCGAAGGCATAGAGGGCGGCGACCGCACGACGTTTCGACCGCGGCAAGACCCGGATCCCCCACGCGAAGCTCCGGGCCTCCCGCCGAGTGATCCGGAGAGCCTGCGAATACGCGCTTGCCGTCTCCGACGGTCGCGACAGCTCCGCCAGTGCCAGCCGTCCGAACGCGAAAGCCGAGGGAGACGGTCGGCGGGTGAAGACGTCGTAATCGGCCCGCTCGAGCGCCTCGAGCGCGGCGAGCCCGCCCCGCGCAAAGAGCGCCACCGAGCGCCCGGGCCGCCCGCCCAGCGTGCTTGCAAGCGGAAATCCCCGCTCGAGTAGCAAACGGGCTCGCTCCGACTCGAACCGCGCCAGAGACCGGAATCGCTCGGAGCCTGGGCCGGCGAGCTCGGCGTCTGCGACCGCGAACCGCCTGAGATCCTCCTGCGGCAGGTAGACACGGCCGAGCTCCAGGTCTCGCGGCGGGTCCTGAAGGAAGTTCACGAGCTGAAGGCCGGTACAGACTGAGTCGCTCATCTCCACGAGCGCGGGCTCGTCTAGCCGCCCGTAGACGCCGAGCACGAGCCGCCCGACTGGATCCGCCGAGTAGGTGCAGTACTCGCGAACCTCGTCCCACGTCTCGTAGCGGGCCTTGCGCTGGTCGATCCGGTTAGCCTCGATCAGCCGGCGGAACGGCTCGAGCGGCAGAGACCGGGCCTTGATCGTCTTGTGCAGGCGCCGCATCACGTGCGTGTTGGGCGGACCGTCAAGCTCGCGCTCCAGTTCGTCGAGGAGCGCCAGCCGGTCGCCTGGCGCCTCGTCGCCGAGCGTATCGACGAGCCTGGCGAAACCGTAGATCGCTCGGAGGTGCGGCCTCGCCCACGCCGGCGCGAGGAGTGACGCGACGGGAAAGTTCTCGCCGCGTGCACGCGCATCGATCCGGGCCGCCGCAAGCTCGGGCGCGGCGAGGGAGGCCCTCTTCGGCATGTAGCAAACTAGCATTCAGCCAGGGATGGAGAAAAGGCGCTTCGGACGCTCGGGGCTCGAGTTGCCGGTGGTCGGCCTCGGAACCTGGCTGACCCTCGACCTTCCGCCTGAGCACGAGGCGCGGGCAGTGCACGTCGTGGATGCGGCGCTCTCGGCCGGCAGTCGAGTCGTCGACTCCTCGCCCATGTACGGCCGGGCGGAGGGCGTCCTCGGCCGAGCGCTCGGCCAACGGCGGCATGAGGCCTTCGTCGCCACCAAGATCTGGACGCCCTCCGCCTCCGAGGCCCGGCGCCAGCTGGAGGCACAGCTCGGCTGGTTCACCGGGTGGGTGGACCTCGAGCAGGTGCACAATCTGGTTGCCTGGGAGGAGCGCCTCGACTGGCTCGGAGGGGAGCGCGAGACGGGTCGCGTTCGGCTGCTCGGGGCGACGCACTACCATTCCTCCGCGTTCGACGAGCTCGAGCGGGTGATGCGTACGGGCCGGATCGATGCGATCCAGGTGCCCTACAACCCGGTCGAGCGCGAAGTGGAGGAACGCATCCTCCCACTCGCGGCCGAGCTCGACCTGGGTGTGATCGCGATGCGGCCGCTCGGCGGCCCGGGAGCCTTGATGCCCGGCCCCGATCCGAAGCTGCTCGAGCCGCTCGCAGTCGGGACGTGGGCGCAAGCGCTCCTCAAGTGGGCATTGTCGGATCCGCGTGTCCACGTCGTCATCCCAGCGACGTCGAATCCGGGCCACGCGCGCGAGAACGCGGTCGCCGGGTCCGCGCCCTGGTTCGGACCCGCGGAGCGAGAGCTGGTGCAAGAGTTGGCGGCCCGATGATGCCGCTGGACGGACGACCACCTCGCTCCGTTCGACCACGACGGCTAGGTGAACTAGAAATCAGCCGGGAGGCCTGAGACCGAGCTCCGCGAGAACTTCCTCGGTGTGCTCCCCGAGGGCGGGTACGTCTCCCGGCTCCGGCCGGATGCCGTCGACCAGGAACGGGATCCCGATCGTCGGAATGCTGCCGACCGGCGAGCCCACCTCCGCCACGAGCCCATTGTGCGCCAGCTGCGGGTGCTCCAGCACCTCTGCGACGCCGTTCACGCGCCCGCACGGAATACGCGCAGCCTCGAGCAGCCGGATCCACTCGCCGGCCGAGCTGGCTGCAAATGCGCGCTCGAGCGTCGGCTCGAGCTCCCTTCGGCTCGCAACCCGGCCCTCGTTGGTCGCATAGCGCTCCTCCTCGAGGAGCCCGGGCAGGCCAAGAACCTCGATGCAGAGGGCACGCCAGTGCTCGGGCGAGAGCACCGCGAAGCCGAAGAGCTCACCGTCCCGCGCGGGGTAGGGACCGTACGGGCAAAAGTGCGGATGACGGAGCCCGGTGCGGTCCGGCTCCTCCCCGCGATGCCACCAGAGGTGCGGGAAGTACCCGAGCCAGTCGACCATCGTGTCGAAGAGCGAGACGGAGACCCGGTCCCCCTCCCCCGTCTTGCCCCGCCGCACGAGCGCGGCGAGCGTCGCCACCGCCGCGTAGCTCGCAGCGCCCACGTCGCACACCGAAATCCCTACTCTCGCGGGGGCGTCCGGCGTCCCCGTGACCGCGATCAGCCCGGTCTCACCCTGCATAACCAGGTCGTAGGCGTTCTTCCCTGCGTAGGGTCCGTCCGGCCCGTAGCCGGAAATCTCCGTGTAGACCACGTCTCCGCGGAGGGCCCGGACGCTCTGTTCGTCCAGCGAGACACGCTTCGCCCAGCCCGGCGTGAAGTTCTGCAGGAACACGTCTGCAGTCGCGACGAGCGCTTCGATCGCCGGCCGTGCGGCGGGGTCCTTCAGGTCGAGCTCAACGCTTCTCTTGCCGCGGTTGACCCAGACAAAGCCACTCGAGAGGCCGTTCGCGGCCGTGTCCCACCCGCGCGTGACGTCGCCGCTCCCGGGCCGCTCGACCTTGACCACGTCTGCGCCCAGGTCGGCGAGGAGCCGCGTTGCGAGGGGTCCGGCGAGTCCGTTCTCGCAGGCTACGACGCGGATGCCGGTGAGATGCGGCACCCGCGCATCGTAAGCAGGGAGGGGACTATCCCTCGACGAGTCCGACCATATGTCCCTCAGGGTCGGCGAAGAACGCCATGGTGACGACGTCACCCATCTCGGTGCGCGGCATGATCGTCTTGCCGCCCAGGCCCTCCGCCTTCTCGAGCGCGGCGTTGATGTCCGGGACACTCACATAGAAGGTCACGTGGCCCGCACCACCGTCGGGTACCTCGCCGACGCCGCCGTTGATCCCCTCGCCGCCGGTCTCGACGATCCCGTAGTTGTTCGGGTTGTCCGCATCGATCTTCCAGTCGAAGAGATCGCCGTAGAACTTCTGAAGCTTGGCGCCGTCCTTCCCGCTGACCTCGAAGTGCACGACCGGGTTACCCATGTCCTTCCTCCTTCTCGACGGGTGCCATGATCATCTCCCCTTCGCTTGTTCGCGGCAAGGGAAATCTCAAACGGATTCTGCGACGGCCTTCGCCAGCATGGGCAGGAAGCGGTCCCAGCCCTGACCGTGGAGCTCCCGCTCGGCGGCGGGAAGGTCTCGGTGGATCAGGCGGACGATCGTCCCGTCACCGTCCGGCACGAGGTCGATCTCGACCGTGGAGCTGCCCGGGGGCACGCTGTGTCCTTCGCCCTCCCAGCCCCACGTGAAGGCGACACGGCTGTAGGGGACGACCTCCACGTACTCGCCCCGGGCCACGTGCTCGCCGCCCACCAACACGCGGTAGACACCACCAGGCCGCGGGTCGAGAGTTGCCTCGGTTCCCTTCCACCGAACCATCCGCTCGGGATCGGTGAAGTAGGGGAACACCGTCTCGGGGCTCGCTTCGACGCGGATCTCCCGCTGCACCACGTCGGCTTTAGTTTCGGGGGTTGCCACTGATTGCTCTCCTCTCATCGGATTCGACTGCGTTCTTCAATGCCAGCAAGCTCTCGTCCCAGAAGGATTCGAGGTAGGCCCGAACCTCGCCGAACGCCTCCGGGCGGACGCGGTAGAGGCGCCGCGTGCCTTCGCGGCGCTCCTCGAGCACCCCGGCGTTCCGGAGGATCGTCAGGTGCTGCGAGATGGCCGGCCGCGTGACGTCGAAGCTGGCAGCGATCTCTCCGGCAGTCAGCTCGGCACCGCTCACCAGCCGGAGGATCTCCCGGCGCCGCGGTTCCGCGATTGCCTTCAGCACTGCTTCCATAGTGCCTAGTTAAGCAGCCTCTAACGTAAGAGTCAACTAACGCTTGGGCTCACGTTCTACTCCAGCGCATTTCTGGTAGACGAGAGCACACCGATCAAGAGAGGACGAGATGGCACAACCGACAGAGAAA
>DATHAG010000005.1:0-13925 GCA_035296825.1 Gaiellaceae bacterium
TCAAGCACCACGGCGACGACCCCGATGGCGGCGTCGGCGCGATCGAACGCGGCGCGGCCAACATGCAGAGACATCTCGGGATCGTGAAGGAGTTCGGGCTGAACGCCGTCGTGGCGATCAACCGCTTCCCGGGCGACACCGACGAGGAGGTCGAGACGGTGAAGCGCCTCGCCCTCGAGGGCGGCGCGATGGCCGCCGAGCTGAACGAGGCGTTCGAGCGCGGTGGCGAAGGCGCGTCCGCGCTCGCGGAGGCCGTCGTCGCAGCGGCCGAGGCACCGTCCGACTTCAAGCCGGTCTACGAGCTCGACCAGCCGATCGATGTCAAGATCGAGGCTATCTGCAAGCGCGTCTACTGCGCCGACGGCGTCGTCTTCCTGCCTGCGGCGCAGCAGGCGATCGAGCGTTACAACAAGGTCGGCTTCGACAGGCTCCCGATCTGCATGGCGAAGACCCATCTGTCGCTCTCGCACGACCCGTCGCTCCTGAACGCGCCGACCGGCTTCACCATCACCGTCCGCGACATCCGCCAATACACGGGCGCAGGTTGGCTCGTCCCGCTCCTCGGCGACATGCAGACGATGCCGGGCTATGGCGTCTCCCCGGCGGCCTTCAACGTCGACATCGACGAGAATGGCCGCACCGTTGGACTTTTCTAGCCAAAGCGTCCGCGAGCTCTGCGACACGATCTCGGCCGAGACCTCGGCGCCGGGCGGCGGCTCGGTAGCCGCGGTGACCGGCGCGATGGCCGCCTCGCTCGCCGCGATGGCGGCACGCTTCTCGAAGGCGCAGTGGGAGGAGGCCGTTGGCGCAGTCGCCCAGGCCGAGGCGCTCAAGGCGCGCCTTCTGCCCATGGCGGAAGAGGACGCGCTGGCCTACGAGAACGTTCTCCTCGCGCTGCGGATGCCGAAGGATGTCGACGAGGAAGTTCGCGACGCGGCCATCGGCGACGCTCTGTCCCGCGCGACCGACGTGCCGCTCGCCATCGCAGAAGCCTCCCTTGACGTCGCCACACTCGCGTGCGAGCTCGCCGAGCGCGGAAACCCGAACCTGCACGGGGATGCGGCCGCGGCCGTCTTCCTCGCAGAGGCGGCAGTGCGCGCGAGCTCGAATCTCGTGGAAATCAACCTCGCCACGCGCGAGGGGGACGAGCGCCTCGAACGGGCGCGCGAGCTCGTCGAACTGGTCCGCCGGGTCAGCCGGCGCGTGTTGGAACCGACTTCTTAGGCGCTCTGGTAGCTGCTCTGGTTGTTCCCGGGCGCATCCGACTGGACGCGCTGCTGCCAGTCCGAGTGCTTTTCCTTGCACTCGGGGCACGCGCTCGCATTCTTCCCGTCGGTCAGGCTCACGTGGCCCCAGGAAGCACGCGACAGGATCCCTTCAGCCTGCTGACGTCCACACACACCACAACGCAGATAGAGAGGAGACATGGACTAGTTATACCCCCTCTGCGCCTGTGTGTGGTCAGCCCCAGGGCCCAATGAAGGGTCCGTTTTTGTCGGTGGACACGACGATGATCACAATGACCATGCAGAGGATGGAAAAGAGCAGGCAGACTGGCATGACCAGCCTGTGGGGGGACTGCTCGGCGGGAAACTCGACCTGCTTCTCGGGTGGCCAAGCCATGAGCTCGTCTCCTTCCTAGTCGCCCGGGTCCGTGGACGGACCGGCCAAAGGGGGTTGGCTGGGACCTGGTCCCGGGGGGATGCCGCCGGGCGCCGGCATCCCGCCGGCCGCTCGCAGCAAAGCGGCCTGCGCCGCCAGCTTCCGGTTCTCCAACCAGGTCCAATATGCGAATGCTGCGAGCATCACGATGATGCCGAGGACGGTCATGACGTACGTTCCAGTCTTGTCTTCGGACCAGAACGTCCAGAACGCGCCGATGTCGTCGCTCCACTTGTCGAAGGGGAAGCTGTCAATCACGGCGTCCTCCTTTCCTCACCGACGGCGACACCCTCTCGGTGCCCATTCGTCTGCGCGAGTGCTTCGAGCAAGATTGGAGCCGACTCGACCTCTTCTCCGGTCGGCAGGACGATGGTCTCTGGCACGCGCTCGAACTCCGGGAAGAAGTCTTGCTGGAACTCCGCCATGTCCAGGCCCTCGAGCTCGACCTCCGGCGGGACGCGGAGCAGGTTCAGCTTCTTGAGCACCCATGAGGCCGCATAGCCAGGAAGGAAGCCGAGCGGGATGAACGTCAGGATGCCGATCATCTGGCCCCCGAACGACACGGGGACGTTGTTGACCCCAGTCGGATAACCGCCGGCGAATATCCCGACCAAAAAGACGCCGTAGAAGCCACAGAAGCCGTGAACTGCGACGGCACCGACGGCGTCGTCGATCCGGAGCGTCCGCTCGATCCACGTGCCGACCCACACCGCGAACATGCCGCCCGTGATCGACAGGATGTACGCGAGAGACGGGTGGTAGACGTCGGCCCCCGCAGAGACCGAGATCACGCCGGCGAGCCCTCCCGACAGGGTCCAGAACGGATCGCCCTTGCTCGCGACCCACCCGCCTGTGAAGCCGCCTGCGAAGCCGAACGTGATTACGAACGCGATCGCACCCAGGGTGGTCGGCGATAAGTAGATGTTGAGCCACCCCGGCGTGATGGTCGACTGGATGACCAGGCAGGCGGCGTAGAAGCCGTAAAAGCCGGTGAAGATGAGCATCAGCCCCATGATGGTCAGATGCGTGTTGTGGGCACGGAAGGTTCGCGCGCGCCCGGCCAGGTCGTATTTGCCTATCCGTGGGCCGAGGTTGAGGAGGACGCCGAGCGTGAAGGCGCCCGCGACCCCGTGTACGACAGCGGAGGCGATCGAGTCGTGGAACCCGAACCGCGTGGTCAGCCAGCCGCCGGCGCTCCAGCCCCAGGCGGCGTCCATGATCCAGACGCCCGAGCCGAGGAGGCTCCCGAGGATCAGGTAGGCGGAGAGGCGCACCCGCTCGATGAGGGCGCCGGACATGATCGATGCCGTCGTCCACGAGAAGAGAAGGAATGCGAGGAAGAAGACGGCACTGATGTGGTCCTGGAGGTTCGGGCCCATCGCATCCGCCCATGGAGCGGTCGCGCCGCAGAAGCCGGGGAACTCCGGATCCGGGCCGGCGTGGCCCTGCGCAGGCCCGCCATGCTCGAAGCAGCCGTAGATGTACCAGCCGAAGTAGTAGAACGTCGGCGTGACGACGGCGATGGTGAGGATGTTCTTCATCGCCGTCGACATGATGTTCTTGCGTCGAGCGGCGCCCGCCTCGTAGGCCATGAAGCCCACGTGGATCAGCCACATGATCACGACGGTGAAGAAGTAGAACTGCTCGGCAAGCACCTGCGAGTCGAGCGTGAGCTTGTTCTCGACCTCGGTTGCTTGCGCCAGTAGCCAGGACATGGATCCGACCAGCGAAGCCATCATCGAGCCCTCCGTGCCGTCTGCATTACGAGCGGGAAAAACCTACGAGACGTATGGAGAACGGCCCACGTCGGCATCACCCACGTTTTCGGGGAACAAAGTGTCGCAACCCGACACAGGGATCAGCAGTCGTCGATCGAGGCTACGTCGCCGTTCTCTGCGTCGATCTGGACGACCTGACAGCGGGTCGGATCGCTGCGATCCCCGTTGTAGAGCGAGACTCCCCAATACGGATGGGACTGGAGTCCCTTCTTGAACAGGCGAATCTGGTGGTGCTCGGCGTCGAAGTCGATCTGCGCCCGGGCGATCGCGACAGCCTTCTCCTGTGAGATCTCATCTCCGACGCGGCCGCACGTCCGGGCGACGACAAAAGCGAACAAGAGGACCGCGACGAACACGGCCACCTTGAAGACGGCTCGATCCCTAAGCGCGGGCCTGGTTCCAGCGCCGGTAGACAGCGTAGCCTCGGAGTGCCAGATAGCCGATGAAGTGAGTGAGGAAGACGAGCGAGAGCCACCAGCTCCACCATTTCCAGTGCAGCCGGGGCTCCATCTCGCGCATCTCGATGACGACGAGGTACAGCGCGAGCGCAAGTGTCAGCAGGATGATGAGGTCCGGTGCGTGGGGCACGAGCCAGAAAAGAAGCACGTGAGGATGGTGAGCGAACCGGGCTTCGAGCGCAAGCGTCCACCGGAAGGTGAACAATCGCGCCCGTGACGACGAAAGACGTCATCCTCACGATTACGCTGATGCTTGCGGCCGGGCTCGGGGCCGAGCTCCTGGCCGAGTTTCTTCGCATCCCGCCGATGCTGCTGCTCCTCGCCGCAGGGGCGCTGCTCGGCCCCTCGGCTCTCGACGCGATCGACATCCCCCTCGACTCCATGGGCGCGGAGCTCATCCTCACGCTCGGCGTTTCCTTCATCCTTTTCCACGGGGGCCTGCAGCTCTCGCTCACCATCCTGAGCCGGGTTGCGATCGGCTTGCTCTTGCTCGTGATACCGGGAGTGGTGATCACCGCGCTTTTGACGGGCGGCGTGGCGGCCGCCGTCTTCGGCGTGCCGCTCACCACCGGCTTGCTCATCGGCGCCGCCCTCTCGCCCACGGATCCGGCCATCCTCATCCCGCTGTTCGAACGAATGCGCCTGCGCGCCAAGGTGTCGCAGACGATCATCGCCGAGTCGGCTCTGAACGACCCGACCGGCGCCGTCCTCGCTCTCGCCTTCGCCGGAGTGGTCGTCAGCGGAAGCGCCTCACTGACGACGCCGATGACGGACTTCCTCGTCGACCTGGCGCTCTCGACCGCGCTCGGGCTCGTGTTCGGGATCGTCCTTTCGGCCGTCGTCTCGAGCCGGCGTACCGGCATCTGGCGGGAGTCGGCGGCGATCGTCGTGATCGCGGTGGTCGCGGGCAGCTTCTTCTCCATCGACTCCGCGGGAGGAAGCGGCTACCTCGGCGCGTTCCTCGCCGGCCTCATCCTCGGGAACATGCCGCTCCTGGGGCTCGGCATGCACACCCATCACGAGGACGAGATGCGCGCCTTCGTCTCGACGGTGTCGCATTCGATGGTGATGCTCGTCTTCATCACGCTCGGGGCGAACCTGCCCTGGCGATCGATGGCCGACCATTTCTGGCCGGCTCTTGCAGTCCTCGCGACGCTCATCTTCGTCGCGAGGCCGCTCGTCGTTCTCGCGTGCTTGCTCGTCGACCGGCGCGGATCTTGGACGCGGGAAGAGCTCCTCTTCCTTGCCTGGACCCGTGAGACGGGCGTTGTTCCGGCCGCGCTTGCTGGGATCATTGTCAGCATGCACGTCCCGAGCTCCGACCTCGTGGTCACGTCGGTCGCGCTCGCGATCATCGTCACGCTCGGCCTTCAGTCGACCACGAAACGCTGGCTCGCCCGCAGGCTCGGGCTCCTCGAGGGCGACGCGACACTGCCTCCCGGACAACCGTTCCCCGCTCCCGCGGGCGTCAGCCCAACTCCCGGCTCATGACCATCCGCGCCAAGCTCGCAACCGCCATCGTCGTCGCCGTGACCGGCCTCGCTCTCACGGCCGGAGTCGGGATCTGGGGAATGAACAGTCTCGGGGACAAGTTCGACGACGTGCGAGCTGCCGGCGAGGCACAGGCGCTCGCGCTCGAGCTCAAGTACGACATCACGGACTTCAACGGCTGGCAGACGGCCTACGGCTACGACGACGGCGCCAGCCGGCCGATCTTTCTGCGCTCGGTCATGCGCTTTCGGGCGGACCTCGCAACCGCGAAGGGCAAGCTCACGACCCCGGCCGAGCAGAAGCTCCTCGGCGACATCGAGAACGCCTTCAACGCGTTCATGGCTCTCGACGTCGTCGCCTACAGGGCACTGCAGAACGGCAACGACGAAGAGGTCAAGCGCCTCTTCCTGGGGCCCGAGATCAAAAACTTCCAGCAAGCGGCGGATGGCGCGGAGGAGCTTGCGACTCTCGAAGCCGCTCGCGCGGCGGAGACGGAGAAGGCATTCGAGGACGCGCAGAGCGACGCGCTCCGGCTCCTCATCCTGGCGAGCATCGTCGCGGCCGTGCTGGTCGCACTGCTCCTGATCACGGCGTGGGACCTCGCCCGTGCCGCCGAGGGAACGCTGGCCTCGTCCCCGCCGCCGGACGAGCCGGCCGTCTAGCTCCAGGGATAGGGCGAGTGCGAGACCGGATGGAGGTCTCCGGTCGCGAAGCGCTCAAAGCGGAACGGGTAGAGCAGGCTCGAATGCTCGCCGACGATCACCTTCGCGACCTCGCGCCCGACCCCGATCATCTTGTAGCCGTGGTTCGAGTCGAGGATGGTGTAGGCGTTCGGCTTCATGTAGTCGAACACCGGGAAGTTGTCGGCGGTGAACGCTCCGACGCCTCCTGAGCGCGCCTGCTTGTAGAGCGGGCGGCAGCCCTCGAAGCGGCTCATGGAGTGTGAAAGGGCCGCGCACCACATGTCCGCGAAGCTCGGATCCACGTCGGTCGTGGACGGATACGGGTCGAGCTCGACGTCGCCCTCGACGACGAGCGGCGAGGCACCGCCCTGGACGCCTTGGCGGTCGCGCTTGAAGTAGATCCCCCAGAGCTCGTCGCTGATGAGCTGGCCGTCGTCAGCGACGAGCGGCGCGTCCGTGTCCAGGTGGATGACCGGCGGCGCGCTCCCGTCCGCGGTCGCGAACATGAGCGGATCGACGGTGATCTCGCCCTCCTGGAGGTTCCAGTACGTCCACATGGGCTGGTCCTTGACGACGTCGCCCGACGGCGTGCGGATGTCGATCTCCATCGGGAGGCCGAGCATGCGCCAGAAGCTCTTCGCCCACGGGCCTGGAGCGATGACGAGCTGCTCGCCGACCTCGATCCGACCCTGGTCCGCCTCAACAGCCGTGACGGCGTCGTCCGGTCCTAAATCGAGCCCGGTCACCTCGACGCCGGTGAGGATCTCGACGCCCTGCCCGCGCGCCTTCCCAGCGAGGCCGTCGACGGAGTCCTGGTTGAACGCGAAGCCGCCCTGGGACTCGTGCAGGCAGGCGGTGACGCCCTGCGCTCGCCAGTCCGGAAAGAGCTCCTTCATGTGCCGATCGACCTCGGCCTCGCCCGTGATGAACGTCGAGCGGTAGCCGATCCGCTCCTGGCGCTCGAACGTCTCCGCGAGGTCCGGCTCCTGCACCGAGGGGCCGAGCGCGATGTAGCCGACCGCGTTGTAGGCGTAGGCGTCCGGATCGGACTCCCAGACCTCGGCGCAGGCCTGCATGAGCTCGCTCATCGCCGGCTGGAAGTAGTTGTTGCGGACGACCCCGCAGGCGATCCCGGAGGCCCCGGCGCCCGGCCGCGACTTCTCGACGACGACAACGTCCGCGCCTGAGCCGAGGCCGCGCTCGGAAAGCTCCTTCGCCAGGTGATAGGCGGTGGAGAGGCCGTGGATGCCGGCGCCGACGACGACGTACGGAGAAGACTTCGGGAGCGTTGCCATGAATTGCCTCCTGGGCAATAGTGTGTCAAACTTCTAGTCGGAACGTAGCATGGCCCGCACCGGAAAACCAGCCCAGCGAACCGTCGGCGCGATCTCGCGCGCCATTGCCGTGCTCGATGCTTTGATCGAGACGCCCGAGCTCGGAACGAACGAGATCGCCCGGCGCGCCCAGATCAACGCGAGCACGGTGTCGCGCATCCTCGCGACCCTCGCCGAAGGGGGCCTCGTCTCCTACAACGACGAGACCGGCCGCTACCGCCTGGGCAGTCGGCTGATGGTGTACGGCAACCTCGCCCACTCGAGGCTGGACACGAGGCAGGCGCTCCGGCCCCTGCTCGAGATCCTGGCCCGACGGACAGGAGAGACCGCCACGCTCTCGGCGCCGTCCAGTCCCGACGCGATCACGATCGACTTCGTCCAGGCTCCGGGCTCTGTCGTGAGCGTCGCAGAGCTCGGCCGGCCGAGCGTCGCGCACGCAACGGCGGCAGGAAAGGTCGGCCTTGCCTTCGGGGACGCCGAACTGCCGCCGGGCCGGCTCGCCCGCTTCACGGCCGGGACAATCACGGACCGCGCACGGCTCCAGGCCGAGCTCGGTCAGGTGCGCCGCGAGGGGTATGCGCGCGCCGAGGGCGAGCGCGAGCCCGACCTGAACGCGATCGCAGCTCCTGTGTTCGGCCTCGGCGGCGGGCTCGTGGCGATCGCCGGGGTGCAAGGGCCGGCTTCGCGCTTCGACTCCCGGACAATCACCGAGGCCTCCCGCACGGTCACGGGGATTTCCCAGGCCATGTCGCACGCTTTAGGCTTCGACCCCGAACTCACCAAGGAGAGCGAATGAGCGACACAGGAATCGTCCGGACGGCCTTCGACGGCGTGCAGCAGCGCATGGGCGTCGAGCTCATGGACTGGGAAGGCTGGTACTGGCCCAACCACTTCGGGGACGCGGTGGCCGAGCACAACACCGTGCGCGAGCACGTGGGCGTCTGGGACGAGTCGCCACTTAGGAAATGGGACTTCAACGGGCCGGACGCGCTCGCCGCGGCCGATCGCATCTTCACGAACGACATGCTCGGCCTCGAGATCGGGCAGGTGCGTTACGCGCCCTTCTGCGACGCAAACGGGAAGATGGTCGGCGACGGCACCGTCTTCAAGTTCACGGACACGAGCTGCTGGGTCGTCACCGCGCTCGACTCCGACCTCGACCACTTCCAGAACGTCGTCGACGGGATGCAGGTGGAGATCGAGCCGATCACCGAGAAGCTCCCCCACCTCCAGATTCAGGGGCCGAAGTCTCGCGAGCTCCTCGCCGACCTCACGGACGAGTCCGTCGAGGATCTCGGCTACTTCCGCTTCTTCCCGCACCAGGTTCATGTCGGGCGCGTGCCCGTCTGGGTCTCGCGCACGGGCTACTCGGGCGAGCTCGGCTACGAGGTCTTCACGGACCCGGACTACGCCGAGGAGCTCTGGGAGGCGGTCACGGGTGCAGGCGCGAAGCCGTACGGCCTCGCCGCGGTCGAGACGCTGCGCATCGAGTCAGGGCTGGTCTTCATCGGCTACGACTACTTCCAGCACGAGACGAACCCGTACGACATGTCGCTGGACAAGGTCATCAGGCTCGACACAGGCGACTTCGAGGGGAAGGCCGCGCTCGCCGAGACGGCGAAGAGCCCTCCGCGGCGGCTGGTCACGCTCGAGGTGCAGGGCGACGAAGCGCCGGAGTACGGGGCCGCAGTGACGAAGGACGGCGAGCCCGCCGGCACGCTCACGAGCCCGTGCGAGAGCCCGACGCTCGGCAAGGTGATCGGGATGGCGGTGCTGGAGACGGCGCAGGCCGAGAAGGGTAATCAGGTTCAGGTCGCGCTCTCCGACGGCGTCGCCAACGCGACGGTGGCCGACTTCCCGATCTACGACCCCGAGAAGAAGCGTCCGAGAAGCTGAAATCGCCTAGTAACAGACTGTTACTAGGGTTCTTGCGGCACACATTGCGTGCCGTCGATCCCGCATGGCTCGGCGACTCTCACCGAAGACGAGCAAGTAACAGTCTGTTACTTGGCTTCTTTCGTCTGACTTCCCTGTGACGAGCGTGACACCTCGTTGCCGGGGCTAGGGGCCTTCGACCAACAGCCGGCGGAACTCGCGGTACTGCCCGAGCTTGCCGACGGTGACGAGCGTGTCGCCCTCGGCGATCACGTCGTCCGGCTGCGCGCCCGTGACCGGCTCTGGCTCACGGAGGATGGCGATGATCGTGATCCCGGTGCGCGCGCGAAAGCCGCACTCCGCGAGCGTCTTTCCGACGGCCGGGCTCCCGGACGGGACGGGAACCCACTCGATGGCAAGCTCTCCGAGTGCCATCTCGAGCTCCTCGACGATCTTCGGCCGCTCGTAGGCGCCGCCCAGCACCGCCCCGAGCTGGCGCGACTCGTCGTCCTCCAGCTGAAGGACTGCCGTAGGCTCCTCGTCCCCCGTGTGCCGGAAGACGTAGAGCTCGCGGGACCCGTCGAGGTGCTGGATGACGGCCACGCGGCTGCCGTGGTCGGTCGTGAACGTGAACTTCGTCCCGACCCCCGGCAGGCGCGTTTCTCTCAGCTCCTGGGCCATAGGACTCCTCTCAGGCTAGTCGAGGTGGGAACAGGCGGCGGCCAATTCGCTTCGACTCCTTCATGAGGATGACCCCGAGCGTGGCCGTCGCGAGGACGTAGAGGCCGGCGAAGGCGACGAAGTCGCTGCGGTCGCCGGACGAGATCGCGTCGTTCTGGGAGGCGATCTGGGCCAGGATGATCGTGAACTCGCCGTGGGCGACCAGGGCCGCGCCGACGTTCAGGCTCCGCCGCGGGCTGAACCCGCCGACGATGCCGGCGCCGTACCCGCTCGCGAGCTTGGCCAGGACGGTGAGCACGACCGCGAAGGCCACGAGCCAGCCGACGCTGTCGAGCGCGCCCACGTCAATGGAGAGCCCGAAGACGAAGAAGAAGAGCGCCGCGAAGACGTCGCGGAAGGAGAGGAACCGCTCCTCGATCTCCTCCCTGATCGACGTTTCCGCAAGAACGACGCCGGCCATAAGCGCTCCGATCGCCTCCGAGAGGCCAAGCTCCTTGGCGATCGCGGCCATGCCGATGAGGAAGCCGAAGGTGACCAGGAGCATGAACTCGCCCGGCAGGCGGCCGAGCAGAGCATCGATCGGGCGACGTGCAAATCGGGACGCTGCGACCGAGACCGTGACGAAGAGCAGGGCCTTGGCCACGGCGACGAGGGTCGGGCTCACCCCCTCCCCACCCGCGGCCGCGAAGCCGAGCACGCCTGCAATGACGATGTCCTCGAAGACGAGGATGGCGAGGATGAGGTCGGTCTCGTCGTCGGCCAGGCGGCGGAAGTCGATCAGGCCCTTGACCGTCACCGCGCTCGACGAGACGTAGATCGCGGCCGCCAGGATGAGCGCGGGGAAGCCGAACCCGAACGCGATCACCCCGACGAGGAGGCCGATCGCCGCGTTCACGGTCAGGTCGATGGAGCCGCCGAGGCCTATGTGCCTTCCGCTTCGCAGGAGGCGGTCGACCGTGAACTCGAGGCCGAGGAAGAAGAGCAGGAAGATGATCCCGAGCTCGGCGACGAATGTCGTCACTTCGGATGGCTCGATCAGGCTGGTCACGTGCGGCTCGTGGGGTCCAAGCAGCAGTCCCGCGAGCAGGTAGGCGGGGATTGCCGAGAGGCCGAAGCGCCCAGCAACGAGGCCGAGCGCCGCCAGGAGGGCGATCGTCAGGGCGAGCTGCGAGAGCGTCATGCCTCAGTCATCCTAAGAGGGCCTTGGCTCTCGAGATGCGAACCGCCTGCGAGCGCTGCGGCGCCGGCCTCACCGCCGAGGGCGCCGCGGTCATCTGCAGCTACGAGTGCACGTTCTGCACCGAGTGCGGCGCCGCGCTCGAGCACATCTGCCCGAACTGCGGCGGCGAGCTCGTCCTCCGCCCGCGGCGCGCGGACGCTTCCTAGCCCTCCGCGGAGCTCTCTCGCATCGGTATGCCGAGACGGCGCGTGATCCAAGGGACCGGCGTTCCCTGGCCGACGACCGAGAGAAGAACGACGACGAAGACGATGTAGAAGACCGTCGTCGTCTCGTCCACGCCCCGGAGCACGGCAAAGGCGGCGAGCAGGATCGGGACCGCGCCTTTGAGCCCGCACCACGCGATGAAGGCACGCTCGCCGCGGCTGAAGCTGAAGGGCGCGAGCGCGGCCAGGACGATCGGGGGGCGCACGAGAACGGCGAGTGCGAGCATGAGCGCAATGCCGTCCACCCAGATGTCGAGCGTGAGCGAGTCGATCCTGACGACCAAGCCGAGGACGACGAAGACGGCGATCTCGGCGAGCACGGCCAGCGCGCCGTGGAAGCGCTCGATCTCGGCCTTGTACCGGGTGCGCGTGTCACCCATGACGAGCCCCGCGATGAACACCGCGAGGAACCCGGAGCCGTGAGCAAGCGCCGTCACGCCGTAGAGCGCCCCGGCCAGGGCGAGCGCGAGCACGGGACTGAGCGCCGGCGCGGGAAGCGTGAAGCGGCGTAGGAGCGCGACCATCGCCACCGCGCCGATCAGCCCGACCGCCGCGCCGATCGCCATCTCGACCACGAACTCGCAGAGGATGACGAATCTGGAGGCGTCGTCGTGCGTGGCGAGCTCGATCATCCCGATCATGAGGGCGATGCCTGCGGGGTCGTTCACGCCCGCCTCGCCCTCGAGCGTCACTCCCGAGCGCCCCTCGATCTCGCGCTGGCCGAGCACCGAGAACATCACGGCGGGATCGGTCGGCGCGAGCGCGGCGCCGATGATTCCCGCCGTCATCCATTCGAACCCAAGCACGTAGTGGGCGAAGACCGCGACGACTCCGGCGGTCGCGAACGTCCCGAAGACGCCGAGCGAGAGGATCGGCGCGAGGGCGCCCCGGAAGCGCCGCCAGCCGATGTCCATGCCGCCGTTGAACAGGATGACGATCAGGGCGACAACGGCGATTCGCTCCACCGTGAGGACTGGGACTTCCTCGTAGAGGCTCGGGAAGAGATCCGAGACGACGGCGGCAACGATGAGAAAGACCGCCGGCGAGGGAATCGGAATCCACGTCGTCAGGCGTGTGGAGAGAACGGCGAGCGCAACGGCCGCCCCAAGGGCGAGAAGGATGGCTGCGAAGTCGGTGATCTCGGTCATGGCGGGGGTTGAGCGCTCAGGCGAAGAGTCCCAGGAGGATCAAGCCGCCGATCACGAGGCCGATCCCGGCCCAGTGCGCCCAGCGCGGGCGCTCGTGCAGGAGCATGACACCGAGGACGATCGGCACGACGGAGTACGGCGCTGCGGCGGTGGCGACCACGGTCGTATCCGCGTGGCGGACCCCGAAGTTGAACGCGACGTATCCGAGAGTGTCGACGACCGCGATCAGCGAGATCGCGGCAAGAAGCCGCGGCGAGCGATCGGGAAAGCGCCATTCTCCGCCCCGGAGCGAGACGGCAAGAAGGAAGAGCGTCGCGAACCCTCGGGCGAGGAAGATCGGGACGAGCCACCCGTACGTCGAGCTGAAGTAGGCGATCCCGTAGACGAACGCGCCGATCGCGACCGCGGTGACAAGCGCCAGGAGGATCCCGAGGAGCGCGACCCGTTCGCGTGCCCTGAACTGGGCGAGATCCGATGAAGCGAAGAGAACCCCGAGGAGCACGACCAGGATCGCCGCTGTCTCCCCCGCCCCGAGCCGCTCGCCTCCGATGACGACGGCACAGACAACGGTGGCCGCCGCATAGGCGGAGACGATCGGGCTCACGATCGAGATCGGGCCGATTGCCAGCGCCCGATAGAAGCACAGATAGGAGAGCGCGCCAAGGAACCCGAGGAGGAGGAACCAGGCCAGATCTTCGCCGCCGACGTCAGCCATGGTCTCGCCGGTCCCAAAGACAAGGAGCGCGAGGAGCGCGACGGCCACGAGGTGGAACCCGAGCACGACCCTGAAGGATCCGGCCCGGCGGGACGCCACGGCCGCGAAGTAGTCGGCTAGGCCCCACGACAGAGCGGCCGTGAGGCCCAGGACGATGCCCATCGCTGGACACTTATATCCGAGCGCTCTAGCATCGCGGGAGTCGCGGGCGAGGAGGGAGCCATGGCCATCACCAGCGAGCAGACGCTCACGTCGGAGCACCGCACGGCGTTCTGGGCGCTGGCCGACGTCCTCATCCCGGCAACGGACGACATGCCTGCGGCGAGCCAGGCGGGGTCCGCGGAGAAGTGGCTCGACAGGGCGCTGGCCGCACGCCCGGACCTCGTGGCGCCGCTCGCCGCCGTGCTCGATGCGGCCGCAGGTCGCGATCCCGAAGCGGAGGCGCGCCGGCTGCACGCCGAGGACCCGGACGGTTTCTCGGCCCTCGCCCAGATCGCATCGGGCGGCTACTACATGAACCTCAAGGTCCGCAAGCGGATCGGGTATCCGGGCCAGGGAAAGCGGCTCCCCTTCTCAGACGAGGCCGAGTACGACCTCCGCGACGGGCTTCTCGACCCGGTCTTCGAGCGCGGGGCGATCAACGAAACCGAGCCGCCG
>DATHAG010000006.1:0-2025 GCA_035296825.1 Gaiellaceae bacterium
TGCTCGACCGGGATCGGCTTCTCGCCGCGCGCCTTGAGCGACGCGGCGGTCTCGAAGCCCCGGCCCCCGCGGACCTGGACGAGCTCGTCGGCGATCTGCCAGCCGAGCTCCGAGGCGTACAGCTTGGCGATACCCGCCTCGATGCGGATGTCGTTCGACTTGTCGTCGGCGAGCCGACTCGCCACGTCGAGCATGGCCTCGAGACCGAAGGCGCTCGCGGCGATGAAGGCGACCTTCTGGGCCACCGCCTCGTGCTTTCCGACCGGCTGTCCCCACTGGACCCGCTCCGAGGCCCACTCGCGGGCGATCTTCGTCGCCCACTTGGCGACGCCGACGCAGATCGCAGGGAGCGCGAGGCGACCGGTGTTGAGCGTCGAGAGGGCGATCTTGAGGCCGTCGCCCTCGCGCCCGATCACGTTGTCGGCGGGGACGAAGACGTCTTCGAGGAGCGTCACCGAGTTCTCGATCCCGCGCAGGCCCATGAACTGGTTGCGGTGCTCGACGACGACGCCCTCGGCGTCGTAGGGGACGATGAAGCAGGTGATGCCGCCGCGATGGCCCTCGCCCTTGGGCACCTGGGCCATGACCACCACCACGTCGGCGATCACCCCGTTCGTCGCCCACAGCTTGCGCCCGTTGAGGACGTAGCCCGAGCCGTCGGCGGTGGGCTCGGCGCTGGCGGCGAGCCGCGCGGGGTCCGAGCCGACGTCAGGCTCGGTGAGCAGGAACGCCGACACATGGTCGGAGGCGACCTTCGGTAGCCATTCGCGCTTCTGCTCGTCGGAGCCCGCGAGGCGCAGCGGCTCGGCCACGCCGATCGACTGGTGGGCCGAGAGGAAGGTCGAGAGCGAGGAGTGCCAGGCGCCGGCGAGGGTGAGCGCCTGGTTGTAGGTGACCTGCGAGAGCCCGAGGCCGCCGTACTCCTGCGGGACTTTCATCCCCAGCGCTCCGAGTTGCTTGAAGCCCTCGATGACCTCCTCGGGGATCCTCTCGTCGCGCTCGAGCTGCATCGGGTCGACGTCGGTCTCGAGGAAGGTCCGCAGGCGCTCGAGGAAGCGCTCGCCGCGCTCGACGGCGTCGGCTTCGAGCCGCGGCTGGGGGTGGATCAGCTCGAGCCTGAAGCTCCCCATGAAGAGCTCCTTGCAGAAGCTCGGCAGCTTCCACTCCTGCTCGCGCGCCTGCTCGGCGACGTCTCTTGCTTCTCGCTCGCTTACCTCGGTGGCCACTCGCTGCCTCCCATGCTCGCTACTGCGCTGGGCGTACCCCGTGTGGGCTATGGGCACGCACGGGAGCGGAGCGGGAACGCTGCCGAGCGGGACGACGGTACGAGCGGATAATGCCGCGCGTGCCCTACACCCCCCGCGGACCGCGCCTCTACTACGAGCGACGAGGAAGCGGCGAGCCCCTGCTCTGCATTACGGGCTTCGCGATCTCCTCGGCGGTGTTCGAGCCCGTGCTCCCGCGGCTCGGCGAGCGCTTCGACGTCATCACCTACGACCAGCGCTGGTCGGGACGCTCGTCGGCGCCGCTGCGCCTGACCTCGATGCCCGAGCTCGCGGCGGACGCGGCCCGGGCTGCTTGACGCGCTCGAGGTCGAGAGCGCGCACGTCCTCGGAGCCTCCTTCGGCGGGATGGTCGCCCAGGAGCTGGCGATCCGCTTCCCCGAGCGCGTCCGGGCGCTCGTGCTCGCCGGCGCGACGCCGGGCGGCCCGCGGGCCGTGCTCCCGAACCTCGAGGAGCTCGCCGCCATCCTCGGCCAGGCCGCACTCGCGCTTCCCCGCGAGGGCCCGCGGGATCGGGGCGCTGCTCTTCTCGCCCGAGTTCCGCCGCCGCCATCCCGAGCGGGTGCGCGAGCTCGTCCCGCTCTTCCTCCGGCACCTCCCTCCCCCGTGGGGGCTCGCCGCGCACTGGTGGGCGAGCGTCTACCACGACACGGTCTCGCGACTCCCCGAGATCCAGGCCCCGACGCTCGTGATGCACGGCGAGCGCGACGGGACGGCGCCGGTGGGCGCGGCGCACCTGCTG
>DATHAG010000007.1:0-5987 GCA_035296825.1 Gaiellaceae bacterium
CCTCCTCCGACCTGGCCCAGATCAGGGCGATCGAGCGCGTTGCCGCGATCGGAATTTTCCTCGCGCTCGCCACGGCGGTTCTTATCGGCACGTTTGTCTACGGCGTCGCCTACTTCAGCGACGAATACGGCTGGCTTGTGCCGATCTTCCTGGCACGGGGCTTCTCGACCCTCTTCATCCTCGCGACTGCGCTCCAGCGCCGGGAATGGCACTTCCCGTACCGGTCGCCCGGCCTCCTGGCGATGATCGGTTTCATCGCGGTCGTCGACACGATCGGCTATGTCGCGTTCAACTTGGGCGTTCGGCACGCGGACACGTCGATCGTGGCGACCGCTGCCGCTCCCTACTCCGTCGTGCCGATCGTGGCGGGCGTCGCGCTCATGGGCGAGCGACCGAGACCGACCCAGTGGGCCGGCGTCGCACTCGTGATCGCTGGGCTCGTGCTGCTCGGCCTGGTGGCCTAGCTCGTGGCCTAGCGACCGGCGCTGGACGTGACTACGGCCGGAGCGCAGGCGGCTCATACAATCGGCAGCGATGGACCGGCCTCCGACTGCGCTTACCCGTGACGCGCGGCGCAGCGTCCCCCCATCAGGAACTCACCGGGTCATGCGCGCGACGTTCGATGCGGCCTTCGAGCATGCTGGCTGTCCCGTTTGGACGGCCGACTAGCGGATGGAGCTCGGCGACCTCGCCGTCACAGTCGCCGTTCTCGGCGTACTCGGCTTCATTGCGAGCCGCTTCGGACTTTCCGCGATTCCGGCCTACCTCCTCGCCGGACTTCTCCTCGGGCCGAACGAGCCCGAGATCCTGAGCCTGATCGAGCCGTCCGAGGTTACGAGCTTCGTGGCCGAGATCGGGATCGTCTTCCTGCTGTTCTTTCTCGGGCTCGAGTTCACGCTCGACCGCATTTTGAGAAGCGGTCGCCATGTCGTCACCGGCGGCATCGTCGATCTCGGCGTGAACGCAGGGCTCGGGCTCATCGTCGGCCTGGCTGCCTTCGGGCCGAGCCTCGGCGCGCTCATCCTGGCTGCGGCGATCTACGTCTCGTCGAGCGCTGTCACGGTCAAGGGGCTGATCGACTTTCGCCGGCTGGCCGACGACGAGACGGATCTGGTGCTGGCGATTCTCGTCTTCGAGGACCTGGCGATCGCGTTCGTCCTCGGCCTGGCCGGCGGCGGGGGAGGGGAGCTCGCGTCGACTCTCGTGGTCGTCCTGAAGGCGCTCCTGTTCGTCACCGCCTCGCTCGCAGCTTCCCGCTGGCTCGCTCGGCCCTTCGACCAGCTCCTCGACCGGCTGCCGCGTGAGTTCTTCCTTCTCGCGACCTTCGCGTTCCTGATCGGGATGGCTGCGCTCGCGGAAGCGCTCGGCCTCTCTGAGGCGATCGGGGCCCTCATGGCCGGCGTCGTTCTCGCCGGCACCGGGGCCCGAGGCGAGATCGAGGAGCGCTTCTTCAGCTTCAGAGATCTCTTCGGAGCCCTCTTCTTCTTCGTCTTCGGGCTCTCGATCGACGTGGGCGCCATCGGGAGCGTCTGGTGGGTCCTCGTTCTCGCGGTGGCGCTGACTGTCGTCGGGAAGGCAAGCGGCGGCTATGTCGCCGGCCTGGTCGGCGGCTTCACCCGGCGCCAAAGCCTGAACGCGGGCCTAGCGCTTGTGGCGCACGGCGAGTTCACGATCGTGCTCGCGCAGCTCGCAGCCGCCAACCCCCGCATCTCCGACGCCGTTCAGGCGGACATCGTCGCGTTCGCCGGTCTCTACGTCCTCGCGACGGCCACGATCGGCATCGTCCTCATGAAGGAGTCGAAGCGCCTGGGCGGGTTACTCTTCCCGCCGCCTAGACTGGACGGAGGCTCATGAGCATCGATCTACGGGAGACACGCCTGCCTGGAGTCGGCGTCAAGTACGCCTTTCAGACCGGCTCCGGGGCACGCATCGCGGTCATCCTGCATACCGACGGCATCCGCGAGATCTATTTCTTCCGCCATGCGGGCGACGAGGAGCCGCGCGCAGTGATCCGACTCGACGACGACGAGGCGCGCCAGCTCGGCGCCGTTCTCGGCGGCGCGTATGAACGCCCGAAGATCGTCGAGGAGCTCGAGATGGCACTGGGCGAGCTCACGATCGAGTGGATTCCGGTTCCGGAAGGGAGCCCGGCAATCGGGCGTTCGCTCGCCGAGTGTGGCTTTCGCCAGCGAACGGGCATCACGATCATCGCAATTCTGCGGGAGCCGGAGCCGGTCAGCGGTGCGCAGCCGGACGACGTCATCCAGGAAGGCGACACGCTGGTCACCGTGGGGAAGCTCGGCCAGTATTCGGCCTTCCGGAAGCTCCTGGCCGAAGGCCCGATCTAGACGTCTTGGCCTGCCGGCGGCCGGGGCCGACGGACGAGCTCGCCGCCGCAGTTCGGGCAGACGGCGTCCATCGAAGCCGTGCACGGGCTACAGAAGGTGCACTCGAAGGTGCAGATGTAGGCCTCTTCGGACGCGTCGAGCGCCTGCCCGCAGCGCTCGCAGGCCGTTCGCATCTCGAGTGTCACGCGTACTAGCTCCTCGGCCGCTTCTTCTCCGGGTCGTAGATCGGCAACGTCTCGACCGTCGCGCGGACCGTTCCCTCGCCGAGCGGCACATCCACGATCTCGCCCTCTGCGGTCGTGTGAGCGTCGAGGACAGCCATGCCGATCACCTTTTCGAGCGTCGGGCTCTCGCAGGGGCTCGTGAGGATGCCGGCGGGCTGGTTCTTCTTCATCACCTCGGCGCCGTACTCGGGCACCTTGTCGCCGTCGAGGACCACGGTCTTCAGCCGCTTCGGTGGGCTCTTTGCCGTTTCCTGGAGTGCCGCCTTGCCGCAGAAGTCCCCCTTGTCGAGGACGATCACCTTGTCGAGCGACATGTCGTATGGGTCCGTCTCGTGCTGGAAGTAGTCATACCCGATGAAGATGAGCCCCGACTCGATGCGGATCGTCTCGACCGCGGCGAGGCCATAGGGCTGCGCGCCGGCTCCGGTGACGGCGTTCCAGAGCTGCTCGGCGCCGTCCGGGCGGCAGAAGATCTCATACCCGAGCTCCCCTGAATACCCGGTGCGCGAGACCCAGCACGGAACGCCGCCGACCTGAATCTCGTCAGGCCAGAAGCGGAAATAGCGAAGGGACTGGACGTCGGCATCGCAGAGGGAAGCAAGCGCGTCGCGGGACTGTGGCCCCTGCAGCTGGAGGTGCGGGAGCTCCTCCGTGATCGCATCGATCTGCACGTCGAGATCGCCTACGACCTGCCGGAAGTGGTCGAGGTCGGAGTCCAGAGCGGTGATCACCCACGCGTGGTCGTCGCCGAACTTGAAGACAGTCCCGTCGCCGACCATCTTCCCGTTTTCGTCGCAGAAGGGCCCGTAGCGAACCTGCCCGACCTCGAGCCCGAGCATGTCGTTCGTGAAGATGCGATCGGCCGCGGTGAGCGCCTCGGAACCGCGGAAGTCCCACTTCCGCAGGGGCGACTCGTCCCAGACGCCGACCCGCTCCCGGATCGCATTGTGCTCGGCCACCGGATCGCCGAAGTGGTTGGGCCAGCACCAGCCCTCCCACTCCATGAAGTCAGCTCCAAGCTTTCTCTGTGCCTCGTCGAAGGCAGTCTTGATGACGCTGTCGTTCATTCGGCCTCCTCAACCATCCGGTTCCTTCGGTGACTGCGGGTATGTATCAGGTGCCGTGCCGCCGAGGCCGGCTGTGATCGCAGCGGCCCGCTCCAGGAGCCCTGGGAGGGCCCTGCGCATCGCGGGTCGCCCGAAGCGTGGCGCGGGGCCCTGGAGACCGAGGATTCCGGCGAGCTCGGCGTGTGCTCCCCAGACCGGAGCGGCGATGGCGTTCAACTCCAGCTCGCGCTCGCCGGCGGCCTCGGCGTAGGCCTGCGAGCGGACCCGCTGGAGCTCGGCTGCGAGGGTTTGCTGGTCCGTGATCGTCCGGTCTGTATAGGCCACGAGCTTCGCAGGGGGATCATTGTCCGAGAATGCGAGCACGATTTTTCCGGCCGCGGTCGCGTGGCCGACGCTGGGACGCCCGAGTCGCGCGACGCTCTGCACGACCGACATGCTCTGTACGAAGTCGACCGTCACAGCGTGCCCCTCGCCCGGGGCCGACAAGGTCACCGTCTCGCCGGTCTCCTCGGCGAGGGCCTGGAGGTGGGGGTGGGCGATCTCACGAAGGTCGAGGCGCGCCAGGACCGCGTTGCCCAGCTCGAGGAGACGCAGCCCCAACCGGTAACGCCCGCTCTCGGTGACGTGCTCTACGTAGCCGGCGTGCGCGAGCGTGGCGAGGAGGCGGGACACCGTGCTTGCATTGATCCCCGTCAACCGAGCGACCTCGTTCGTACCCATCTCTCCGCCCGCCGCGAGTATGTCGAGGACTGCGAACCCCCGCTCGACGGCGGCGATGCGGCGAACGGCTGGTTGTCCGGTTCGGCTCATGGTACGTTTTGAGCTGCCATTATGGACACACCATTGCCGAGGAGGCAATAGATGTCGCTGCCAAGCTCTTCACCTTACGTCGTCGTCGGAGCCGGGATCCATGGACTATCGACCGCCTATCACCTGGCGCGCGAGCTCCGAACCCGCGGGCCTGGCTCGGGAGGTGACGTCGTCGTCCTCGACAAGACCCGTCCCGGTGCCGGCGCGTCCGGAATCGCCTGCGGCGTCGTTCGCAACAACTACTTTCAGCCCGCGATGAGCGAGCTCATGCAGGCGTGCGTCGAGGTGTGGGAGTCCGATCCGGAGGCGTATGCCTACCAGCCGGTCGGATACATCGCCCTCGGTCCCGAGGTGCAGGAATCGGATCTCGCCGCGACGTTCGAGCGGCAGGAGCGAATCGGCTACCGGTCTGAGCTTCTGACGGGCGAGGGCGAGGTGGACGCCCACATGAAGTCCCTCTTCCCGGACTGGCGCGCCCGCGGCGTCACAGTCTGCCTCCACGAGCACCAGGGCGGCTTTGCGTTCAACAAGGACTCTGTCATGGGGCTCGCCGGCAAGTGCGAGTCGGAGGGAGTCAGCATCCTCCCCGGCGTCGAGGTAACCGGCCTCGAAACCGCCTCGGACGAGTCGGTGAAGGCCGTCGAAACGAACCAGGGGCGGATCGAGGTCGGCGAGCAGCTCGTCGTCGCACCCGGCCCCTGGGCGAAACAGTTCTGGGCCATGCTGGGGCTACCGGATCGGATCGACGTGCAGACGCCGGGCGGCGATGTCGCGACCGACCAGCCGATGTGGACCTACTGGAACCTCCAGGAAGGTGAGATCACTGTCGATCCGTCGATGTTCGCGACCGCCGACGGCGGGCCTCCACCCGTCATCCACCTTGACACGGATGCCCCCCTCTCCACGGACGAGGGCGAGCTGGTCACCGACGAGCTCTGGGGCATCTACTTCAAGCGCGACCGCCACGGCGTCCAGGGGGGCGCTTCCCCGCTCGTCGTGGAGGAGGACGTGCAGCTCGATCCGTACCCGGCGACGACCGATGTCGACCCTGCGTTTCCCGACATGTGGTGCGCCGCGCTCTCGCACGCGATGGGCCGCTTCGAAGGGAAGCGTCCGCTCTACAAGCAGGCCCGTTCGGGAGGAGTCGGCGCCTTTACCGTCGACAACTTTCCCGTGTTCGACTACATGCGCCCGAACGTCTACACGATCCTCGACTCGAATCACGGCTACAAGATGATCGGCGTCGGGCGGGAAGTCGCCAAAGTCCTCGTCGGGCAACACTCCAGCCTGCTGTATCCATTTCGGTACGAGCGCTTTGCAACGGGCGACCTGCACCCGGTCTCCCACTCGCCTTACCCCTGGTCGTAGGGAGACAAGCTCCCGGCGCGTCCCGTGCGAGCGGATTAGGTTAAGGGCGTGCTGCTCTTTCTCTTCTCCGGTCCGCCACCGCTCGTCCTCCTGCTCTCGCTCGCCCTCGCTCTCTACCTGACCGCGATCGAGCTCCGCGAGCAGGAGTGGCACTGGAAATGGTGGGGTTG
>DATHAG010000008.1:0-6531 GCA_035296825.1 Gaiellaceae bacterium
CTCGCCGGGCCACGGTGCGAGCAGGAGGAGGATGCGGGCCCCACCCTCGCTTCGCACGAAGTGGCGCTCATCCGGCTCGAAGTGAACGAGCGTTCCCACACCTGCCTCCAGCTCCTCCCCGCCGCCGCCGATCCGAGCTGAGCCTTCCACGACGACGAGCCAGGCGTGCTCCTTCACCTGGTGATCGCCCAACTGCTGCCCCGGCTCGAGAGCGAGTAGGACTGCACGAGCCTCGTCCTCACTCAGGAGGACGGAAGGGGATCGGCTGCCGCCGGGGGCTTCGATTTCACGAAGATTCCAGCTCTGCATCGGGGCGGAGAGTCTATCCGGCCGTGGATAGACTCAACCTCCCCGTGAGCCTCGACGTCACTCAGCTCGAGCTCGGCCCGATCGGGACGAACTGCTACCTGGTGCGCTTCCCGGGGGCCGGCGAAGCGGTCGTGGTGGACCCCGGCGGCGACGCGGCCGAAATCCGCCTCAGGCTGGCGGGCCTCGGCGCTCGCTGCGCCGCAATTCTCATCACGCACGGCCACTGGGATCATCTCGGAGGCGTCGCCGACCTGGCCGAGGGGACGCGCGCGCCGGTGCACATGGCCGAAGACGAGCGGGCGCTGCTCGAGAACATCAACGACTACGTACCTCCGACAGTGAGGCTTCGCCCCTATACCCCGGACGTGCTGCTCCAGGGGGAGGAGCTGCTCGTGCTGGCGGGGATCACCTTCGAGACGCTCTGCACCCCCGGGCATTCACCTGCCCACCTTACGTTCGCTGCCGACGGCTGCCTCTTCTCGGGCGACGTCCTCTTCGCGGGCTCGGTCGGTCGCACCGACCTCCCGGGCTCGGACTGGAACCTGCTTGAAGCGTCGATCGGGATGCTCATCGACCGTTTCCCGCCGGAGACGGTGGTCTATCCGGGCCACGGGCCCGCGACGGCGCTCGGGGCGGAGCTCGCCTCGAATCCGTTCCTCGGCGAGCTTCGGGCCACCAGACGGTGAAGGTCGAAGCACCGCGCGGAACGCACGACGTCCTGCCCTCCGAACAACCGCTCTGGCAGCGGGCCATCGGGGAGGCCGAGGAGCTTTGTGCGCTCTACGGTTACCGGCGGATCCAGACCCCCGTCTTCGAGCACACCGAGCTGTTCGAGCGAACTTCCGGCACCGGGTCAGACGTGGTTCAGAAGGAGATGTACACCTTCGAAGACAAGGGCGGGCGCTCCCTCACTCTGCGTCCCGAGGCGACCGCGCCCATCTGCCGCGCCTATGTGCAGCACGGCCTTCAGCGCGAGCCGCAACCCCAGAAGCTCTACACGCTGGCGTCCATGTACAGGTACTCGGCGCCGCAGAAGGGCCGCTACCGCGAGCACTGGCAGGTCTCCGTCGAGGCGATCGGCTCCGACGACCCTGGGCTCGACGCCGAGGTGATCCAGCTCTACGACGCCTGGCTCGGACGGCTCGGAATCACGGACTACCGGCTCGAGCTGAACTCGATCGGTGACCGCAACTGCCGCCCCGCCTACATTGAGCGCCTGACCCGGTGGCTCGAGGATCACGAGACTGAGCTCGACGACGAGACCCGAGCAAAGCGTGACACGAGCCCGCTTCGCGTCTTCGACAACTTCGACGCGAAGCCCGCAGACGTCCGGGCTGCCCTGTCAGGAGCGCCGAAGATCGGCGAGTCGCTCTGCGACGCCTGTCAAGGGCATTTCGCCGCTGTGCGCAGCTTCCTCGATGCATACGGCGTCGCCTACGAGCTCGTGCCGACCCTCGTCCGGGGCCTCGACTACTACACGCGAACCACGTGGGAGTTCGTCGGGCCCGCTCTAGGCGCGCAGAGCACGCTGTCCGGCGGCGGAAGGTACGACTATCTGGTAGAGGAGATCGGCGGCCCGCCGACCCCGGGCGTGGGCTTCGGGGCCGGCATCGAGCGGCTTCTGCTCGCTCTCGAGGAGGCCGGTGTCGCGGTCGAGGCAGAAGGGATCGACGTCTTCTTCGGCTCCGGCGAAGGAGCCCACCGGCCCGCGCTCCTGGCGCAGATGGCCGAGCTCAGGCGCGCCGGCTGGCGCTGTGACGCGGAGTACGCGGGCCGCTCGAAGAAGGGGCAGCTGACCCAGGCGAAGCGCCTGAAGGCACGGTTCCTGGTCGAGGCGGACCAAAACGGAGCGACGATCACACCTTCGGGCGGTCGCGCAGAAGGGCTCGTGGTACCGGTCGGGGAGCTGGCCAGGCGCCTGCTCGAGCTGGGAAAGCCATGACCTGGCGCGACCTGGGCTGCGGCGAGGTCCGCCCCGAGCACATCGGCGAGCGTCACACGCTCGCCGGCTGGGCGGCGACCCGGCGGGACCACGGCAAGCTCGTCTTCGTCGACCTCCGCGATTCAACCGGCCTTTGCCAGCTCGTCGTCAATCCCGAGCGCGGCTCGGACGCCATCGAAGCCGCGCACTCGATCCGCAACGAGTTCGTCCTCCAGGCCGAGGGCGAGGTGGTGGCCCGCGCGCCCGAGGCAGTCAACCCGAGCCTGCCGACAGGCGAGGTGGAGCTCCAGGTCGACCGGCTCGAGATTCTTTCGCGCTGTCCGCCCTTGCCGTTCCAGCTCGACGAGGAAGGCGTCGACGAGACCCTCCGCTTTCGCTACCGGTGGCTCGACCTGCGCCGCGAGAAGCTTCAGCGGAATCTCCGGATGCGGGCGCAGGCCGTCGGAGTCATCCGCCGGCACATGGACGAGGCAGGTTTCGTCGACATCGAGACGCCGATCATGGGCAAGCCGACGCCGGAGGGAGCCCGCGACTTCCTCGTCCCGAGCCGGCTTCAGCCAGGCCGGTTCTTCGCCCTGCCGCAATCCCCCCAGATCTACAAGCAACTGCTCGTCATTTCCGGGTTCGAGCGCTACTACCAGATCGCGCGCTGCTTCCGCGACGAGGATCTCCGCGCCGATCGCCTCCAGGAGCTGACGCAGCTGGACGTCGAGATGGCCTTTCCAGACCGGGAGATGCTCTTCGAGCTGATCGAGCGGACGTACAGCGCCGTCTGGCGCGAGTGCCGGGGCGTCGACCTCGCGCCGCCCTGGCCCCGGATGACCTGGCAGGAGGCCGACCGCCGATTCGGTTCGGACAAGCCGGACCTCCGCTTCGACCTCGAGATTCAGGACGGGACCGAGGCTACGCGGGGCTCGGAGTTCGGCGTCTTCGCGACCGCCCCGGCCGTCCGATACCTCGTCGCGCCGCAGGCCTTCTCACGCGGCGAGCTGGCGAACCTCGAGGCGATCGCGAAGCAGTGGGGCGCGAAAGGGCTCGCCTACATCGTGTACGACGAGGAGGGACAAGCCCGCTCCCCGATCGCGAAGTTCCTCTCCGAGGCGGAGCTCGCGGCCTTCAAGGCGGATCCGGGCTCGACCGTGCTCTTCGCCGCGGACGAGCCTGAGATGGTCTCGCGCGTCCTCGGCGCGCTCAGACTTCACCTCGGCCGGGAGCTCGGCCTCATCGACGAAGACAGTTGGAAGTTCCTCTGGATCACCGACTTCCCACTGCTCGAATGGGACGAAGAGGAGGGACGGTGGACAGCCGTCCATCACCCCTTCACCCGCCCCAACCCGGAGGGGGAGGCTTTGCTCGCGACTGACCCGGGCGCCGCGCTCGCAGAGGCCTACGACCTGATCGGGAACGGCGTCGAGCTCGCGGGAGGCTCGTTCAGAATCCACGAGCCCGAGCTCCAGGAGAAGATCTTCGACCTCCTCGCGATCACGCCGGAGGAGCAGCGGTTCCGCTTCGGATTCCTCCTGGACGCGCTCGCCATGGGCGCGCCCCCTCACGGGGGGATCGCATCCGGCATCGATCGGCTGATGATGGTGCTCGCCGACGAGCCCTACATCCGCGACACGGTCGCGTTTCCAAAGAACCAGGCCGGGGTCGATCCGATGAGCGGAGCCCCGTCCCCGGTCGGGGAGGAACAGCTGCGCGAGCTCGGAATCACGCTCCGAAAGGGACCCGCTTAAGTCGGCGGCCAATTCCAGCCGATGAATGCAGGCATACTTAATCGTCAGCCGCACCGGCGGCCGGCGAAGAAAGGCCGAAGGAGGATCATGGCGACGCAAGAACCTGGACGCCCGCAACCGGCAACGAGCCTGACCTCGTTGCCGCGCATCGATGACTTGCCCACCGCGGCTCAGGGCTATGAGCGCGCCAAGGTCGAGGAGGCCTTCGACGCATTTCGCCGCCACGTCACGTCCCTCCAGGCGAACCTTAGGGTGCTCCAGGCAGCGCCGCGCAGGGGCAGTTCCGAGCCGATCGGACATGCAGTCCGGATGGACACCCTCCACCTCATCCGTGCGGCCGCTGAGTTCGCCGACACGATCGAGCGTGACGCGCAGGAAGCCGCGACGACGCAGGTGTCCCGGGCCGAGCAGGAGATCCGCGAGGCGCAGATGGAGCTCCAGCAGCAGGAAGCGGAGATCGCCCGGATCAGGCAGGAGACCGAGCGCCAGCGGGCCGAGATCATGAACGCCGCGCGCACCGAGGCCCGCGAGATCCTCACGAAGGCGAACAAGGACTCCTCGCAGGAGATGCGCCAGGCCGAGTCGAGCGGGGCGAGGCTGCTCGAGCAGTCACGCCACCAGGCGACGGAGATGACAAATGCCGCCCGAGCCGAGGTCGAGCAGACGCTCGAGTGGGCTCGCGCGCAGGCCGACGTCATCGTCCAGCGTGCGCGAGGAGGCGCGGAGCAGCTACTGGCCGCAGCCGGCCACGGCGATCCTGCGATCCGGGAAGCCGTGGACGCGATCGTGCGCGCAGCCGAGTCGGTCGTGGCCGCGCGACGCGGTCCGGAGAGGCCCGAGGTGGCTGGAGTAGCCGGAACCCCGTCCTCGTCCTCGTCGCCTTCGACGCCGGAGGCCGTGCCGACCTCTGACCGGAAGCCGGGCAAGCCAAAGAAAGAGCCTGCAGCCGAGGCTGAGACGGCCGGCGAAGAGCCTCCCGAAAGCGGGAACGGCGACGGTTCGTCACGCGAGGAGCAGAAGCCCCCCGAAGCGTCCTAGCCGCGACTCGGAAAGGCGTTAGCCTGACGAGCACGGCCTCGATCTTTCGTCTTCTCGCCCTAGCAGGGTTCCTTGTGGCGGTCGCCGTGGCGGCCTGGCTCGCCGAGCTGTCGTGGCTTGCCGTCGTCGCCGTCATGGCGCTCGCGCTCGCGATCGCGTGGCTGGTGGAATGGGTTTCCTGGCGCGAGGGCCAGGCACGCGCCGTCGCGCCTCGGCTCGACCGCCGCCCAGTCGTCGGGGGGACTCTGCTCGAGGCGGGGCCGGAGCCCGAATCAGAGCCCGAACCGGAGCCTGAGCCCGAACCGGAGCCTGAGTCCGAACCCGAGCCTGGGCTCGTACCGGAGCCTGTGCCCGATTCGGCATCCGTTATCGAGCGTGAGCCCCCACCCGCGGTCGAGACGGGTTCGGATCCCGTCGCAGTCGAGGCCGCTCCCGAGCCGGTTCCCGGTCCGCCGGAGAAGCCTGAAACGCCGGAGCCGGCGGCGCCCGAGCCGGTCGAGACCACACCGGAAATCGAACCAATCGAGAGCGGTGCGGAGCAGGAGGGTGGCAAGAAGCCGGTGCCCGAAACGGTGGATGCGCCGGCACCGAGAGCCAGGCGTCCATGGCACGGGGTGAGCCTTCGACGGGTTGATCCTCCCAAGGCCACGACCGCCGGGGAAACCACCGCTCCACCGGTCGAGGACGCGGAACCAGCCCCGGCTCCCGGAAGCGCGCTCGAGCCGCCGGTCGAAGTGGAGTCTCGAGCCGAGCCCGAGCCGCCGCCCGGATATCCCCCGCCGCGGGAGGTGGAACCTCCTCAGCCTGAGGAGGTCGCCCCGGTCGTGCCGCCGGCCCCCGCCAACGTCGTCCGCATGCCGCGGAACGCGGAGCCGCGCGCGTGGAACGTCTGGGAGCTCGAGAGCCTCGCCCGTGAGCGAGCACGCCTCGAGCCCGAGCGCGGCGAGGAATGGTCCTATCTCTTCGTCCACCTTCGCCAGTTCGCCGACGCAAAAGGGAAGCTCCCCTCCGAGTTCGACGGCCTCGTCCGGGAATCGTTCGGCGAGCTCCTCGAGACTCTCGAGCCCGCGTGAGCCCGTCCCTGCTCGTGCGGCAGGCCGCGCTCGCGGGCGTGGCGCTGCTGGCCGGCCTCGGGGCGCTTGCACTCGGAGGGGAGGACGGTCGTGGGGTCGCCCCCTTGCCCGATCAGGTCGATACGGAGGCGCCCTGGCAGGAGGCGACGGTCGGCGTTCGCGGGCGGTCGGGCCGCCGAACTACCTGCGGCGGGGTGCTCGGGCCGGAGACCGTGGGTGTCATCCACCCGGTCTTGCCGTGCGGCGCGAAGCTCGTCCTGCGCTCGGGCCAGAGGACGGAGACGACCGAGGTCGTCGATCGGGCTGGTGCAGGCCCGGGACGTGACTTCGGCGTGACCCGTGCGCTCGCGACCCGGCTCGGGCTGGAGGGGGACAAACGGATCCGGTGGCGCTTCGACGGCTAGATGTACAGTGCGCCCACGTGCTCGACTGC
>DATHAG010000009.1:0-5582 GCA_035296825.1 Gaiellaceae bacterium
GGCGCTCAGCCCCCGCTCTGCGAGAGACTGATCAAAGTTGGCGACGAGGTGCACGCGGCCGTCTTCCCGCGCGCCGAGGACGATCGCGGCGGGAGCCGCCTTCTGCTTCAACCGATCCGAGAGCTCGAGGAGCGTGTCGGCGTCCATCTCACCGACCTCGGCGACGATGACACGCACGTTTCCTTTTTCCGTCGCCCCGGCGAGCAGGCTTTCGACCACCTCGGCGCCGACGCCGGTTGCGTCACGGCGTTTCCCCGCCTCCTTGCGGGTGCGCTCGAGCTCTGCCCGAAGCTCGTCGACCTCCTCCGAGCGGGCCCGCAGGTACGCGAAAGCCTCCCCGGACGTGACAGCCTCGATCCGCCTGACTCCCGAGCCAACCGATCCCTCCGAGAGGATCGCGAAAGGTCCGATCTCGGCCGTCGACCGGACGTGCGTGCCGCCGCAAAGCTCCCGTGAGAATCCAGGCACCTCAACGACCCGTACGACGTCGCCGTACTTCTCACCGAAGAGCATGGTGGCGTCGAGATTCTTGGCCTCGTCGATCGTGGTCAGGAACGCATGTACGGGGAGGTTCTCGAAGACCCGCTCGTTCACGATCTCCTCCACCTGGTCCCTTACGTCCGGTCTCAGCGCCTCGCCGTGCGTGAAGTCGAACCGGAGCTTGTCCGGGCGCACGGCGGACCCGGCCTGGCGGACGTGCTCGCCGAGGACGCGGCGGAGCGCCTCATGTAAGAGGTGGGTCGCGGTGTGGTTCGCGGTCGTTGGGAACCGCACTTTCCAGGGCACCACGGCCCGGACGCGGCCGCCGGCCGAGAGGCCTTCGCCCTCGAATAGAAGCACTTGATCCTCTCCGAAGCGGTAGGCACCCACGAGCTCCGCACGGCGGCCGTCGTCCTCGATCCAGCCCGCGTCGGTGACCTGCCCTCCGCCCGCGGCGTAAAAGGGCGATTCCCGGAGCTTCGCAAGAAAGGTGCCGTCCTCGAGGTGCTCGACCAGGGCAAGCTCGGTCAGGACGTCGGTCTTCTCGTAGCCGACGAACTCCGTCACGAACCCGGCGCCGCGAGCGAACTCCGCGGCACGCTGGTCGTGCGTTCCCCCCGCCGAGCGCGACCGCTCCCGCTGCTCCGCCATGAGTCGCATGAACTCGTCGTCGTCGACCGCCAGCCCGCGCTCCTCGGCCAGCTCCCGGGTCAGCTCGAGGGGGAAACCGTAGGTGTCGTGGAGGCGGAAGGCGTCCTCGCCGCTGATGTTGTTCCCTGTCGCGGCCACTTCGTCGAAAAGCCGCATCCCGCGTGCCAGCGTCTGCGAGAACCGCTCCTCCTCCGCGGCGAGGACCCGCTGGATCTCGTCACGATGTGCCTCGAGCTCGGGGTAGGCCTCCCCCATCTGCGCGATCACCTGGTCCGCGAGCCGCTCGAGGAACGGGGACTCGAGCCCGATCCGGCTGCCGTGGGTGATCGCCCTTCGGATCACTCGGCGCAGCACATAGCCTCGCGCCTCGTTCGACGGCATGACGCCGTCCGCGATCAAGAACGTCATAGCCCGTCCATGGTCGGCCAGGACGCGATGGGCTTTAGTGGCCTCTTCGCTCGATCCATATGCGACCCCACTCTCCGCCGCCACCCACTCCATGATCAGCTGATAGCCGTCGGTGTCGAACATCGAGTCGACGCCCTGCAGGAGCATGGCACTCCGCTCGAGCCCGAGGCCCGTGTCGATGTTCTGATTCGGGAGCGGTGTCAGCGATCCGTCGACCCCGAGGTCGAACTCCATGAAGACGAGGTTCCAGAACTCGAGGAAACGGTCGCAGTCGCAGCCCGGCTCGCAGTCGGGCCGGTCGCAGCCATAGTCCATGCCCCGGTCGTAGTAGAGCTCCGAGCAGGGGCCGCACGGCCCGGTATCGGCCGCCTGCCAGAAGTTCTCGGTGCGCGGCAGCCCGACGATCCGCTCCCTCGGAATGCCGACGCGCTCCCAGCCGGCAATGGCGACCTCGTCCTCGCCCAGGCCCAGCTCCGGGTCACCGGCAAAGACCGTCGCCCAGAGGCTCCCCTTTGGGAAGCCCAGGCTCTCTGTCACGAACTCCCAGGCGAGATCGATGGCCCCGTCCTTGAAGTAGTCCCCGAACGAGAAGTTACCGAGCATCTCGAAGAAGGAGCCGTGGCGTGGCGTGCGGCCGACGTCGTCCAAGTCATTGTGCTTCCCGCCCGCGCGCATCACCTTCTGGGCGGTCACGAGGCGCGGCGCCGGCGGCTCCTTCAGTCCGAGAAAGTACGGCTGCAACGGCTGCATGCCGGCGACGGTGAAGAGCGTCGAGCGGTCCTCGGCCGGAGGGATCACCGACCCGGATGGATGCCGGACGTGACCCTTCCCCTCGAAGAAGGAGAGGAAACCCTCGCGGAGCTCCGCGGTCGTGCGCATGCATCGATTGTACGGGCGGCCGGAACCGGCTCTAATCCAGACGGCGGAGCGCGATGCCGGTCAGGATCTCACGCACGATCCGATCGGCGACGAGCGCCGTCAGGTCCGACGACCCGACCTCAGTCGGGGCCACCTCGACGACGTCGGCGCCGACGAGCTCCAGGCCGGCGGCGAGGGTGCGGCAGGCCCAGAGCAAGTCGACCGAGGTCATGCCACCAGGCTCGGGCGTTCCGGTGCCGGGGGCAAACGCAGGGTCGAGGACATCCACGTCGACCGTCAGGAACACCGGGCCGGGGCCGACCGTCGCCAGCGTACGTTCGACGATGACTCCGATCCCGAGCTCGCGGACATCGCCCATCGGAAATGCCGTGATCCCGTGCTCGGCCTGCCAGGCGAACTCGGTCTCGCCGGGCCAGTAGCCGCGAAGGCCGATCTGCACGTACCGGCTTGAGTCGACCGCTCCGCTCTCGACGAGCCGGTACATCGGCGTGCCGTGCGAGAACTCGACCCCGAAAACCTCCGTCCCCGTGTCGGTGTGCGTGTCGAAATGGACGAGGCCAACGGGGCCAGTGACGGCGGCGCATGCCCGCACGTTCGGCTCCGTGATCGAGTGGTCGCCGCCGAGCACGACCGGCAGGACGTCTGCAGCCAACACTTCCCCCACCGTGCGCTCGATCGCCGCGTGAGAAAAGACCGCGTCCGCGGGCACGACCGGCGCGTCGCCGAAGTCGATGACGCGAAGCTCGGCCAGCGGATCTATCCCCACCTCCACGCTGGGACCCGCTTGGAGGCTCGCGGCCCGGATCCCTCTCGGGCCGAAGCGAGCCCCGGGCCGGTCGGAGACGAGGTCGTCCATCGGCGCGCCGACAATGGCGACGTCCACGCCCTCGAGGTGCGCCACCTCTTCTGTCCAGGGGATCCCCGCGTAGGTGAGGAGCCCCGCGTAATCGGGCTTCCCGAAGCGGCCCCAGCGCCGAGCAGGGTCGAGCATGCGCCGATGCTACGCGGTAGGAGGCAACGCGACTACGAAGCGCGGCGCTCTGTGTCGGTTGTGTCCGTCGCGATCTCCTCGCGCATCTTTTCGAGTGATCGGCGGATCAACCGCGACACGTGCATCTGGGAGATTCCGACTTGCTGGGCGATCTGCGACTGTGTCAAGCCGTCATAGAAGCGGAGGTGAAGGATCTTCCGCTCTCGCTCGTCCAGGACTCGGAGGCCCGGGGCCAGCACCGCCCGGTCCTCGCTTACCTCGTACTCGGGCTCGAGCTCGCCGAGCGACTCGAGCGGGTCGAGATCCTCGTTGTCGTCGCCTGACGAAGGCGTTGAGAGCGAAAGGGTCGAGTACGCCTGGCCTGTCTCGAGCGCCTCAAGCACCTCTTCCTCCTCCACGCCCGCCGCCTTCGCGAGCTCGGGGATGGTCGGCGAGCGCTCGAGCTGCACCGTGAGGTCCTCGATCAGCTTCGAGAGCTTCACATTCAGCTCCTGTAGACCACGCGGTACGCGGATCGACCAGCCCTTGTCCCGGAAGTGGCGCTTGATCTCGCCGATGATGTTCGGGGTCGCGTACGTCGTCAGCTCTACGCCCCGGTCGATGTCGAAGCGGTCGATCGCCTTGATGAGGCCAATACACCCCACCTGGACGAGATCCTCCAGCTGCTCGCCGCGGTACGAGTATCGGCGGGCAAGCGAGCGCACGAGTGGGAGGTACTGCTCGATCAGCCGTTGGCGGGCCTCGACGTCTCCATCGTGGTGATAGCGGCGGAGAAGCTCTCGGTCGGTTCGCTCCGGGGTGGCGCTCACGTCGAGGCAGCCACCCCGCGAGCCGGGTTGCGCTTCGCGAGGCGGAGCCACTCGGCACCACCTCTGGACTCGATCTCGACGCTCTCCACGAGCGTCTCGAGCAGGCGACCCAGGCCGATTCCCTCGCTCTCGTCCATGCGCCGCTCCAGATCGCTCCGAAGGGCGGGCGTTACGGGGCCGACGCACATCTCGACGCCGTCCTCCTCGACGAGGAGCTCGATGGTGACATCCGAGCCGTCCTGGTAGGCGTCGTTCGCAAGCAAGCTGTCGAGCGCGAGCTGCAGGTCCTCCAGATACTCGAACGAGAAGGAGAGGCGGGCTGCGAGGCCGCCCACGACGAGGCGGGCGACGCCGTGGTAGGACTCGCCCTGCGGGAACGTGAGGCTGATCCGGTCGCTCACGGTACGGGCTCCTCGCGGGCAAGCTCCTCGGCGATCTCTTGCTCCCGGCGCTCGGCGGCCCGCCGGCCCTCGTCGTACGCGGTCGAGAGGTCCCGGCGCGCCCGGAGGGAGGCGAAGCCGTGCGTGATGCCGGCTGCGAGCCCGGAGATCCGCTGGACGGGCCGAGTCACCGCCATCGTGACGGCTCGGATGACCGTGTCGACGCTCTCGGCGGCGTCCACGGCGCTGTCGGTGACCAGATCGACCTTGTCCAGCTGCTGGTTCGTCCGGTCGACCGTGCCGCCGACCTTATGGATGACCGGGAGCAACTCCTGCTCGAGCCCTCTGATGAAGCCCGAGAGCCGGCCGACTGCGCCCGCCAGGCGGAAACACAGGTAGCCGAGCCCCAGAGCGAGGACCACGAAGAAGATGCTGAGAGCGATCCAGAGGACGTCCACAGCCGATGTGTCCGCGAGAAGCACCGCTCGATCTTAGCCTCAGCTCGCGGACGAGATCAGTCCGGCTCCGACGATCGCCTCGTCGTCGTAGAGAACGGCGGCCTGACCAGCCGCGATGCCGTACGCCGGCACCTCGAGGTCGAGCCGAAATCCCCGCTTCATCCGGGTCACGGAGGCCGGCGTCGCGGGAGACCGGTAGCGCACCTTCGCCTCGACCCGGTCCGCGGGCACGAAGAGACGGCCGGTTCTCGAGACGACGCGGCGCCGCGCCAGCGCTTCCTTGGGGCCAACGACGACGGTGTTCGTCCTGGGCTCGGTCCTGAGGGCGTACGCCGGCGCGCCGGTCCAGACGCCGAGCCCGCGCCGTTGGCCGGGCGTGAAGCGCCAGTAGCCGTCATGACGTCCCAGCTCGCGCCCCTCCTCGTCGACGACCGGGCCGTCGACAGCCTCGAGCCCGTGGCGGGTGAGGAAGTCGCGGTAGTCGCCGCCGGCCAGGAAGCAGGCCTCCTGGCTCTCGCGGCGCTCG
>DATHAG010000010.1:0-6445 GCA_035296825.1 Gaiellaceae bacterium
TCGCGACCGATCACGGGGTCGAGCTTGCCTCCCTGCGCGAGAGCGGTGAGGTCGCGGCTGTACTGGTCGAGCGTCTTCGTGGTGCTCGCCGTCGTCGGCTGCCCTTCGCGATCGACGCCGCGAACGACCAGGCCACGCAGCTGCGTGTGTGACAGCCCGAAGCGACGGAGGATTCTGCCCGCTTCCGTGTCCTCATCTCTCGCGAGCGATAGGAAGATGTGCTCCGGCCCGATGTAGGAAGCACCGAGCTCTCGTGCCTCGTCGTAGGACGAGAGGATCGCCCGCTTCGCATCCGGGGAAAGCGACGGTGACACGTCCACAGGCTTGCCGCGATCGGCCTCGTCCTCGATCTGAGCGGCGATCGCCTTCGGGTTGGCACCCGCTTGTTCGAGGACGTGGACGACGACCTCGTCGGAGAGAGCACCGAACAGGAGGTGATCCGTATCCAGGTCCAGGCTCCCCCATTCCGCGGCGGTCTGCGCGGCGCGCTGGAGAAGCTCGCGTGTCGCATCGCTGAACAGCTGGGTCACGTCCATCTGCTCGACCGTCCGTGAGTTCCCGGGGCCGGTGGGCCCAGCCGCACCCGCGCGTCCGGCAGCCCCGCCTGGGGCACCCCCTGCCCCCTCGGAGTAGAACCGAGAGAAGAAGTCGTCGAACATCCCGAGCCCGCCGAAAGCCGAGCGCATCCCGCGCTGTTCGGCCATGTGGATCTCGCAGAGGTGGAGTGTCTCCGCCGGCTGGCCGGGACGGATCCGTCGGATCGTACCGACGGCCGGCCGAACCCCACAGACGTCGCACATCCGGGACATGGCGCGCACCTTCCCGGTCGCCCTTTGTGCCCGACCCTGGGCGCCCTTTTGCCCGAAGCTGAGGCCTACCCGATCACCAGGTACCCAAACGAAGAACGCCAAGAAATCTTGGGGGGGCCCTCGCCTACGACGCCGTGGACAACCTCGACGACCCGCCGATCTGCTCGGCCAAGGGTTCCGCAATGTGAGCAGTACGCGCCCACTCTGATGAGGGACCGTACGAAGTCCTGATACCGCCGGAGTCCGTCGCGATATTTCCCCCCAAATTCGGGGCACCTCACCGCACCTCGATGGTATTGAATGGGGGGTGATGCCCACGATGAGGAGGGTGATTGCGATGCCGGCGAGAAGGAGCAACGCTAAGAGCGCCACACGCAAGAAGGCCACGACCCGGAAGAAGACCGCGGCCAAGAAGGCCACGACCCGCAAGAAGGCAACCGCCCGCAGGAAGCCGGCGGCCAAGAAGGCCACGACCCGCAAGAAGACCGCGGCCCGCAGGAAGCCGGCGGCCAAGAAGGCCACGACCCGCAAGAAGGCCGCGGCCCGCAGGAAGCCCGCGGCCAAGAAGGCCACGACCCGGAAGAAGACCGCGGCCCGCAGGAAGCCGGCCGCCAAGAAGGCCACGACCCGCAAGAAGACGGCGACCCGCAGGAAGCCGGCCGCCAAGAAGTCCGAGCAGCTGGGTGCTCCTCTTCCTCCTCCGGAGCCCTTGGAGCCCGTGATGCCGGTCGGCGAGCCGAGCTTGATCCGAGAGGAACCCACGCCTCAGCCGGCGTCCCTCCTGCCGGAGATGGAGGAGCCTGAGGAGCGGGGAATCTCTAGGGTCTTCCCCGAGCGCGAGGAGGAACCCGGGAACCACCCGTAGTCGAGGCGCGAGTGGCCTCGACGAAGGCCGTACCACCGCGATGATGTAGCCCCTGTCCGAGAGGGCGGCGACCTACCACTCCGAAGCCCGAGGTTTCGGGGCGATGCCAGCAACCAGATGCTTCCGTCGCTTCTCGGTCGGAGCCACGACGATCCGCTCCGGTTGCCGAGTGAAGACGACCTGGGTTTCCGACCCCCACGGCGCTTCCCTCCTGTCCGGCTGAGCAGTCATCGCTCCAGATTTGCATCCGGTCTTGGCTTATCCTTTTTCCGATCTCGAACTTCCGCTCTTGAAGGAGCCTCTCAGGTCGCTCAAGATGCATCCCTTTGAACGTGTCAGCAGCACGAACTCCACGGCAGCGGGATTCGCAGGCATCCTCAGCCAGGATGTCGTGTTCCACAGTCCGATCTTCGTTCATCCCGTCACCGGCCGCAGGTTCGTCGCCGACCTGCTGGAAACGGTCCACGGGATCTTCGGGAGGCCCTCCTACTGGCTCCGCCTGAGCGAGGGAGGCGCTACGGTGCTGCTGTTCGACGGCGACGTTGAGGGCCAGACGCTCCAGGTTGCCGTCGTGGTCCAAGATGATCCCGAGGGATTGATACAGGACCTGACGGTTCTCATGCGACCGCTGCCGGTCGTCCGCCGCTTCGGTGGGCAGGTGATGGCACGACTCGGGCTCAGCGAAGCCGACGACACGCCTTCCCCGAACAGTTCAGACCTCTGACGCGAACTAGGCCTTAGGCGACGGAGGAGATCGCGCGCTGGTCGAGCGTCGCGTGCACACGGATCTCGACATTGCCCTGGAGGGCTTGCGAGACCAAGCAGTTGCGTCCGGCTTCTCGACTGGCCTCCTCGAACGCGACCTAATCGCTGCCGGGAACCACTCCGTGCACGTCGAGCTCGCTCGACTTGATCCTGGGAGCGCCGGATGTCTCCAGTGTCACTCGGGCGGAGACCTCCAGGCGTTCCGGTGGTGTTCCCCGGCGAGCGAGAACCGACCCCAGCGCCATGGTGAAGCATCCCGCGTGTGCCGGGGCGATCAGCTCCTCCGGGCTGGTCTTACCTCGGGGGCGCCAAATCGTGACGCGAGTGTGATCGGAAGCTCTCGGAGGGCACCGCTTCCTCCGGAGGCCATCCCCGTGCCTCGAGCGATGGTCCCGCTCCAGACGACCTCGGCGGTTCTCTCGACGTTCGCCATCGGTGTCTCCTTTCCTCGACGGCAGTTCGATGCTTCGAGGCTGGCAGCGGACGTCGCCGGTGTCGTCCCTGCCAGTGCCCGTCTTCCGTTCCAGCTAGCCGGAATCCCCCGTGCCATCGCGTCGCCGACGCAGGCGAGCATCCGCTCGAGCCTGTCCACGCACCTGTCCGGCCGGACCTAGGATGCGGGCATGGCGGCGTGCCCGAACTGCGGATCCGAGACGCCCGTCGGGGCGGCGTTCTGCCCGACCTGCGGCACGTCGCTCGCTCCTGAGGAGCGACCCCGGGAAGAGCGGAAGTTGGTCTCGGTGCTGTTCGTCGACATGGTGGGGTTCACGGCCCGGTCGGATCGAGCCGATCCCGAGGACGTCCGCGACACGCTCCAGGAGTTCCACTCCCGCGCCAGGCGGGAGATCGAGCGCTTCGAGGGCACCGTCGAGAAGTTCATCGGCGACGCCGTCATGGCCGTCTTCGGCGCGCCTGTGGCGCACGGCGACGACGCGGAGCGCGCGGTCCGCGCGGGACTTCGCGTCATCGACGCGGTCGAGGGGCTGAGCCGCGAGCGACCCGACGATCCGATCGCGGTGCGCGCGGCCGTCAACACGGGCGAGGCCGTGGTCGCCATCGGATCCCGACCGGAGACGGGCACGGCGCTCGCGCTGGGCGACGTCGTGAACACCGCCTCTCGGCTGCAGACGTCTGCGCCGGCCGGCGGGCTGGTGGTCGGCGAGGAGACGTACCGCGCGACGCGACAGATGATCCGCTACCGCGACCTCGAGCCCGTCCAGGCCAAGGGCAAGCGCGACCCTGTCGAGGCGTGGCTCGCGATCGCGCCGATCGGCGCACCGGCGGAACGGCCGGCGACGACGGCGCCCCTGGTCGGCCGCGGCCGCGAGCTGAGCCTCTTGGATTCGATCTGGGAGCGCGCCGTGGCCGAGCTCCGGCCCCACCTGGTCACGGTCGTCGGACCGACCGGAATCGGCAAGTCGCGGATCACGGCGGAGATCGTCGAACGGATCGAGGCCGTCGGTGGACGCGCGATCCGGGGCCGATGCCTGCCGTACGGCCAGACGGGCTACCGCGCATTCACCGAGCAGGTGCACGCAGTGGCGGGGATCTACGAATCGGACGCCACGGACGAGGCGTCGGGGAAGCTGGGCGCGCGACTCCGCGAGCTGATGGGGCCGGACGAGGCCGACGACATCGATCCGCTCCTGCGGGCGCTCGTGGGACTCGGGTCGGGCGAGGAGCGAGCCCAGGAGCCCGTTCAGCTCTTCTTCGCGGCTCGGCGGCTCGTCGAGCAGGTCGCGCTCGAGCAACCGAGCCTGTTCGTCTTCGAGGACATCCACTGGGCCGACAACGCGCAGCTGGATCTCCTGGAGTACCGGCCACCCACGTCCGCGGCGCGCCCGCGGTGTTCCTCGCGCTCGCACGCTCCGAGCTCCTCGAGGTCCGCCCCAGCTGGGGCAGCGGCGTACTCGGGCACACGACGATCCCGTTGGAGCCGCTGTCGCCGGTCGATGCCGCTTCGATCGCCAGCTACCTCCTGTCGGGCGGAGGGGACCTGTCGTCGGTCGAGCGGCTCGTGACGGTGGCGGAGGGGAACCCGCTGTTCATCGAGGAGCTCGCCGCCTCGCTCCTGGAGCGGGGGCCGTCGGACGAGCTGCCGATGACGGTCCGGGCCGCGATCGCGTCGCGGATCGACGCGCTCCCCCCCGGGCCCCGAGCAGCCCTCCTGGCGGCGTCGGTGGTCGGGAAGAACTTCTGGCGCGGCGTCCTCCGCTCGCTCCCCGATCTGGACGCGGTGGACGAGGCATTGGTCGCGCTCGAATCGAGGGACCTGATCCGACGCGAACCCATCAGCCGCGTATCGGGAGACGCCGAGTTCGCCTTCAAGCACATCCTGATCCGGGAGATCGCGTACGCGACGCTGCCCCGAGCGGAGCGGAGGGAGCGCCACGGGGCGATCGCTCGCTACGTCGAGGAGGTGTCCGGTGAGCGGAATCCGAGCATGGCCTGGGTCCTCGCTCATCACTGGCGCGAGGCCGGCGAGGCCGATCGATCGCTGCCGTACCTCATCACGGCGGCGGAGCTCGCCCACGAGCAGCTGGCGTTCCACCACGCGATCCAGCTCTACGGGTCGGCCCTGGAGCTGATGCCCGAGGGCGACCCCCGCCACACCGACATCACGGTGCGGCGAGCGATCGCGTTCTCACGGCTGTCACACGCGGTGTTCGAGGAAGGCGTGCGCTGGCAGCGCGACGCGGAGCAGCTCTAGACCGCGATCTCCTCGGGATCCACCTCGTCGGCGATCACGGAGATCCAGTCGATGCTGTGACCACCGAACGCGGCCGCGTGCTCGCGGATCCGGGCTTCGTCGGGCGCCGAGTATATGCAGAAGGTGTGCACGACTCCGTCGGGATCGATCACGACGTGGCTGTGATGCCAGGTCACGTCGTGGAACCGTTCCCGTGCGATCCGTTTCGAGTCCCTCGCGAATCCCGCGAGCTCGTCCTCCGTGATCTTCGAGAAATTCCGGTCGATAAGGAACTTGGTCAAGCGGGGTCACCTCCGGCGACAGAGGATACCCCCAGGTAGCGCAAGGGCCAGAGGCCGAGCGAACTCACCGGAACGCTCTTCGAAACAGGCCTCTGCCCTTCTGGTCGCCCGATCGTCCCGCGGGATCGACCAAGACGCGCGAGCCACGATCGGGTCGCGAGGGCCTGTCTATGCTTCCCCGGAACCTTCGAGCCGCAGGAGCGCATCTGAGGTGATGCCTGACCTGACCGAGCTGGATCGCGTCCTCGACGGCCAGGTCATGCCGTCCGGCTCCCCCGCGTTCCGCGAGCTCCGGAGACCGTTCAACGCCCTGTTCGACGACGCGGAGCCGCAGGCGGTCGTGCGGTGTGCTTCCGAGGGCGACATCGCCGAGACGATCGCCTTCATCCGCCGGCGTGGACTCCGCTCCGCGACGAGGGGCGGAGGCCACGACTTGGCGGGCCGCTCGACGACACCCGGCATCCTCATCGACGTCTCCCCGATGCGTTCGGTCACGGTGGCGGACGGCACGATCCGGATCGGGGCAGGAGCCGTCCTCGGCGAGGTGTATGAAGCCACCATCCCCCACGGCGTGACGATCCCCGGTGGCTCCTGCCCCTCGGTCGGGATCTCGGGGCTCACCCTCGGTGGCGGCCTCGGGATCCTCGGGCGCACCTACGGGGTGACCTCCGACCGTCTCGTGGGCGCGCGGATCGTGCTTGCGGACGGCCGGGCGGTCGACTGCGACGAAGACCACGAGGCCGAGCTGTTCTGGGCGCTCCGGGGAGCCGGCAACGGGCACTTCGGAGTCGTGACCGAGCTCGTCTTCGACCCCGTGTCGATCCCCGCGTCGACGGCGAGCTTCCGCCTCGAGTGGCCGTTCGCCGACGCCCCGGCGGTGGCCGCAGCGTGGATGGAGTGGAGCCCGGCAGCGCCAGACACGGCGTCGGCCAGCCTGCTTGTGACCGGCACCTCGGACCCGGCCGATGAGCCGTCGGTCGAGGTGGTCGGCACGCTCCTCGGCTCGCGCTCGGAC
>DATHAG010000011.1:0-6667 GCA_035296825.1 Gaiellaceae bacterium
CCTCTACATCCTTCAGACTCGGGCGGGGAAGCGAACGGCGCCCGCGGCGCTCCGCATTGCCGTCGACATGGTCGGCGAGGGCCTAATCTCGCGGGAGGAGGCGGTAACACGCATCGAGGCGGCACAGCTCGACCAGCTACTGCACCCGATGATCGACCCGACGGCGGATTTCGAGGTGGTAGCGAAGGGCTTGAACGCCTCGCCCGGGGCGGCGACCGGGAAGATCGTGCTGGACGCCGACGATGCGGAGGCCCGAGGCCGGGCCGGGGAGGACGTCATCCTCGTGCGGTGGGAGACGACCCCGGACGACATCCACGGGATCATGCAGGCGCGTGGGGTCCTGACGGCACAGGGCGGCATGACTTCGCACGCCGCAGTCGTCGCACGGGGGATGGGAAAGCCCTGCGTCGCGGGCTGCGAAGGGCTCACCATCGATCTGGACGGGAAGCGGATCAAGGTCGGAGGCCAGGAGCTCCGTGAGGGTGACCTGCTCACCATCAACGGCGGGACGGGAGAGGTGATCGTCGGCGAGGTGCCGCTCGTGCCTCCCCAGATCGACGAGAACTTCGAGACCGTGCTCGGCTGGGCAGACGACGTCCGTCGGCTGAAGGTGCGCGCGAACGCGGATACGCCGGCCGACGCTGCCAAGGCGCGTGAGTTCGGCGCGGAGGGCATCGGCCTCTGCCGGACCGAGCACATGTTCATGGCCGAGGAGCGCCTGCCGCTCGTCAGGAAGATGATCATGGCGCGCGGCGAGGAGGAGCGCCGGAGCGTTCTGGCCGAGCTGTTGCCGTTCCAGCAGGAGGACTTCGAGGGGATTTTCGAAGCCATGGCCGGACTCCCGGTCACGATCCGCCTTCTCGATCCGCCGCTGCACGAGTTCCTGCCGCCCCTGGACGAGGCCGAATCGGACGAGATGCGCCGCCGCATCCGCGCCCTGCACGAAGAGAATCCTATGCTCGGGACGCGTGGGTGCCGCCTCGGGATCATGTACCCGGAGATCTACGCGATGCAGGTACAGGCCATCGTCCGGGCCGCGCTCGCGGTCGAGGCGCGGGCCGGCGATCCTCCGCTCGTCGAGATCATGCACCCGCTCGTGGGCTTCGCGGAGGAGCTCCGTCGGCTCCGCGAGCTGACGCTCGATGCGGCTTCGGCCGAGATGGAGCAGGCCGAACGGCAGATCGACTATCTGATCGGGACGATGATCGAGGTGCCTCGCGCCTGCGTACGGGCGGACGAGATCGCCGAGCATGCAGATTTCTTCAGCTTCGGGACGAACGACCTGACGCAGACCACGCTCGCCTTTTCGCGCGACGACGCAGAGGGCAAGTTCCTCACGCACTACCTCGAGGACGGGGTCCTAACGCAGAACCCGTTCGAGAGCCTGGACGAGAGCGGAGTGGGGGACCTCATGACGATCGCGATCGACCGGGCGCGAACGGTGAAGCCCGACCTGAAGCTCGGGATCTGCGGCGAGCACGGGGGCGACCCGAAGTCCGTCGCTTTCTGCCACCGCCTCGGGCTCGACTACGTCTCCTGCTCACCGTACCGCGTGCCTCTCGCACGCCTGGCCGCGGCGCAGGCAGCTCTCGCAGAGCAGGGCGTAGAGACGGTCCCCGTCGGCGGCTAGGGCCTAGGCGTAACCGCGGACGCGCGCCCAGGCAACGGCGACGCTCAGAACGCCAACGCCCACGAGACCGCCGATCGTCGCCGCGTCGATGCGTCCATAGACAGCGTGCCCGCGACCGAAACGGGAGAGCGCGAGCATCGCGAGCATGCCACCGAGAAGGCCGCCGATGTGGCCCCCGATCGAGACGTTGTTGAGCACGAAGCTGAAGGCGAGGTTGAACGCAACCACGAGGAGCGCGCTGCCCCCGAAGACCTGGATCTGGTTCCGCTCGAGGACGAGTCCTGCGCCGAGGATGCCGAACACCGCTCCCGACGCACCAATCGTGGGTGTGTCGGGGCTGATGACCAGTGCGCCGGCAGAGCCGGCGAGGATCGACACGAGGAAGATGCCGATGAAGCGGCCGCGTCCGAGGAGCGCCTCGAGCGGTCCGCCGAACCACCACAGCATCAGGACGTTGAAGAGTAGGTGAAGCGGGCTCCCGTGCAGGAAGGCCGAAGTGACGAGCCGCCACCAGTCGCCTTCGGCGACCGCCGGCCCGTAAAGGGCCCCCTTCACGAATAGGTCGCCGCCGAGCTCGTTAATGCCGCCTGACTGCCCAACCTGCGCCACGTAGACGATCACCATGAGACCGATCAGCGCCTTCGTGACCACGGGTCCCTCGAGTGCGCCCGTCTTCGACCGTACGCGCTTGGCAGTCTTCTTCGCTCCGGTGGGTTGGCCTGCGCACTCGGGACACTTGATCCCGACCGAAGCGAAAACCATGCAGTCGGTGCAGATCGGTCGCCCGCAGCTGGAGCAGGAGACTGCGGTCTCGTTCCGCGGGTGCCGGTAGCAGACCATCGTCTGCGTCTGTTCCTGGGATCCCACGAGCGGCAATCCTAGCTTGGGTGGATGGGGCCACGGCCTTGCCAGGCCTTTGCCATGGGCGACCTGTCTCGCCAGTCGCGGGGTCGCGCCGAATCACCGATCAACCATCTAGGGTCACGGCCTTGCGAGTCCACGTTGCATTCACGCCTGCCGAATCGGCCGAAGCTCCCATAGGGATCGTTATCGACGTTCTTCGAGCCACCTCGACGATCGTGCAGGCGCTCTCCTCCGGCTATCGGCGGGTGCTCTGCTGCGCAGAGGTCGAAGCGGCCGAACGAATTCGGGAGAACGAGCCGAGCAGCGTCGTCCTGGCGGGGGAGCGGAAGTGCGTGCGGATCCCAGGCTTCGACCTGGGGAACTCGCCGCGGGAGTTCCTCGAGCCGGAGGGCGAGACGCTCGTCCTGACGACTACGAACGGCACCAGGGCACTGGTGACCGCTGCGTCCCGATGCGATCGGGTCTTCGCCGGGAGCCTCATGAACCTCGAGGGAGTGCTCGCGGCAGCGCGGGAGGCGGACGAGGACGTGGCGATCTTCTGCGCGGGCGTCGCGGGCGAGTTCGCCATGGACGACGCTTACTGTGCCGGGCGCTTCGCCGAACGCCTGGCAGGCGACGCGAGCGACGCGGCGCAGGCCGCGATCCGGATTGCAGGCTCCTTCGGCACCCCGGAGGACGGGCTCCGGGCAAGCCAGAGCGCCCGGAACCTCCTCGTGGCCGGCCTCGAGGAGGACATCGCCTGGTGCGCACGTGAGAGCGTGCTTCCCGGCGTTCCGCGCCTCACACGGATGCTCGGTGAGGCCGCCGAGCTCATGGACTAAGCCTGCTCGACCGGCTATTCGAACAAGGGTCACTACACCTCGGCGATTCTTCAGAGTATGCACCGGAAGACGGGTATCCGGGTTGATGGGAAGTATCCCTTTGCCGGAGAGGCGGTCCGAATCGGGAATGGGTTGACCCGAGCCAGCCAGGGCGAGAGGGTTGGGCCATGTCTGTTGAAGAGGAACTGAATAAGGAAGTTGGCACGCTTAGCTCCGGGTCTGGGGGCCAGTTCCTGGGGCCGCGTGCTGGAACCATCGGGCCGACCCGAAGTGACGACCCCCAGACGAAGATCGCGGCCCTTGAGGCCGACGTGCGACAGCTCTTGAGGGGTCTTCAGCTCTTGAGCCGGAAAATAGACGACCTCGCCAAGTGAGCCGTCTAGCCGCCCTCGCGAACAGGTCTTTGATAGCGCGAAGGCACGGCCCGTCGTCCGGCGCAGGAGCGCCGCGCGGCTCTGGGCTGCCAGGCACTCTCTCCGCCGAAGGGATGCTTCCCGGGTTGACAGGAGAACGTGTGTTCGTGTAGAACATGCGTTCCCATGATCGCTTGTCTCTCACTCCCAATCTTCGAACTTCGAACAGCACTTCTCAGCCGGCCCGAGCTCCACGGGAAGCGAGTCGCATTCGGCCCCGTCCCCGGTGAACGGCCTCTCCTCGGCAGCTGTACGTACGAGGCCGAGCAAGCAGGTGTCTGGCCGGGTATGCGGCTCTCCGAGGCTCTTGCAACCTGCCCCGACCTCGTGCTCGTCGAGCAGGATCCCGCCGGGGCAGAGGAGGAGTGGGAGCGGCTGCTCAGGCGCCTGGAAGACGCCGGCTTCGCGGTCGAGTCGGCCGGAGTTGGATCCGCGTACTTCGAAACTGACGGTGTCGAGCGGCTGGCGGGCGGACTGCAACAGAGCCTGCGCCGCGCCCTCGATGCCGTCGGTCCAACCTGGCTCCCGCGGATCGGAGCAGCAACGCGGCGCTTCACCGCACTCGCTGCCGCGAGCGTCGCCCCCGCCGGCCGCGTGGTGGTTGTGGACGACGATGAGAGCCAGCTCTTCCTGGAGCCCTTGCCGCTCTCGCTCCTCACCCTCACCCCCGACCGTAAGCAGGAGCTCTCCGAGCTCGGCATCAAGCGACTCGGCGAGCTTGCTCGTCTTCCCACCGTGTCTGTCGCCGACCGTCTCGGCGCGGACGGGGCGGAAGCGCATCGGTTCGCGCGCGGTGAGGACGCCCGAGGCGTCACATCCCGCCATCCGGCCTCCGAGCTTGCAGAAGAGCTGGAGTTTCCCGAGCCGATCGCCAACGAGCAGACTCTCAAGCGGGCCCTCGCCGCGCTCCTCGACCGCCTGCTTGCACGTCCGGAGCGAGCAGGGCGAGCTCCCCGCCAGCTCGCGCTCTCGGCGCGGCTCGTGGGTGGCGGCTCCTGGCGCCGCGCTCTGACTCTTCGTGAAGCCACAGCGGATCCAGAGCGACTCGGCCTTGCCCTCGCACCAAAGCTCGACGATGTGCCCGCCCCGGCCCTCACGCTTCGACTCGAGCTCGGAGAGCTGAAGGACTCGGTCGGTACACAGGCCGAGCTCGTAGCGCCGCGCGGCAGCCGCCTGCGGGAGCGCCTGCGCGAAGGGTTGCGTCAGGTCAGAGCTGCAGCCGGCCTCGATGCCGTCTGCACGATCGTGGAGGTTGCGCCGTGGTCGCGCGTCCCGGAGAGCCGGGCCATACTCGTTCCACGCGACGACTGAACGAGCCGCGGGACGCACTCGTCGCAGCCGACCGGGGCGTGCCGGCCGAAGTGGGAAGGATTCCCGTCGCGCTGGTCAGAGAGGAGTGGCGGATCGTCGACCGCTGGTGGACGGAGCGGCCGGTACGGAGACGCTACTTCGATCTCGTCCTGGAGACGGGTCAGAACGTCGTCGTCTTCAGCGACGAGCTGGGGCGGTGGTTCTCCCAACGCGCCTAAGGAAGCGCCTCGGCTGCGACGGCGGCGAGCTCGGCCCACTCGTCCGCGTGCGTCGCCGGAACCTGCACCCACTCGCGCATCGGCCTGCCGCCCATCGGATCGAAGAGCTGAGCACCCTCAAGGGCAAGCGCACGCTCGCGCTGGACCTCATCCGGGAGCTTGAAGACCATCTCGCCCTTGTAGAAGCCCATGCCGGCCTTGCCGTTTCGTTTGACGCACGGCATCCCGAACATCTGGCTGAGCGCGACCGCAGGATCGCGAGCCACGAGCTCGTCCGCAATGTCGTCGTACCGAGCCTGCGCCTCCATGGGCCCGATGATCGCAGAAGCGCTCGGCGGCGCAAGATCCGTCCCCGAGAGATTGTGCCCCCGGGGGTCCCCCCAATGGTTACCCCTCTGCGTCGAGCGTATTTCGGACGGACGCACGCGGGGCGCTCTAAATGTGAAGGAAAGGCGTCTGGACCGTGACGTCCTACATCGAGCTTCACTGCCACTCTGCCTACAGCTTCCTCGACGGCGCCTCGCTGCCCGAGGAGCTGGCTCTGCGGGCAGCCGAGCTCGGGTACCCGGCCCTGGCGCTGACAGACCATGACGGCGTCTACGGCTCACTTGAATTCGCGCATGCGGCCCGGTTGCTCGGGATTCGCGCCATCACCGGAGCCGAGGTGACGCTCGAGGACGGCTCGCACGTCACGCTCCTCGTCGAGACGCAGCGTGGCTACGCGACACTCTGCCGCCTACTCACGGCCGCCCATGCGGGAAAGCGGCTCGAGCCCCGCTTGCCGCTCATGGAGCTCGAGCAAGCGCACGAAGGGCTGGTCTGCCTGTCGGGCTGCGCTCGATCCGGCCTTGCCCATCGCGATCCGAACGCGACGGCACGGTTGGCCCGTGCTGTGGGCCCGGAGCACTTCTTCATCGAGCTCCAGCGCCCGTTCCTTCGCGGTGATGCTCGCCGTAACGCGGCGCTTCGCGAGCTTGCGAAAACCCTTGGCCTGCGGACGATCGTGACGGGAAACGCGCACGCACACCATCCGCGACGCGTCCAGCTCCAGGACGTCCTCGTCGCGATCGGGGAGCGCAGCTCCCTGGAGGCCTGCGAGCCTGCGCGAAGGGGCAACGAGGAGGTGGCGCTCCTCCCACCCGACGACATGGTCGCGCGCTGGGCGGACGACCGAGACGCGCTCCAGGCCACGGTCGAGCTTGCGGAACGGCTCCGGTTCGACCTGACGCAGGAGCTCGGCTATCGCTACCCCGACTTCTCCGACCGGGAAGACCCGGCAGACGTGCAGCTTGCACGGGTCTGCCGCCGGGTTTTCGATGAGCGCTACCGGCATGCGCATGCCTTGCTCCGAGCGCGCGCAGACGCGCGGCTCGACGAGGAGCTGAACCTGATCGCCGACATCGGGCTCTC
>DATHAG010000012.1:0-2642 GCA_035296825.1 Gaiellaceae bacterium
CGAGGAGTAGGACGAGCCGGACTACGCAGCATCAAGTGCCTCGAGCCGGACGGCTACAGACCGGAGGCGTCGGCTACCGCGCGACGGAGGATGTCCCGGAGGGCCCGCTGGTCCGCGGGGGAGAGGGCTGCGATCTCGGCCGGCGGCTCGGTCATGGCCTCGATCACCCGCTCGCGGGCCTCGGCGCCGGTAGGGGTAAGCGCAAGCATCTTGACCCGGCGATCGCCTGCCCCCGCTCGTCGTTCGATCAGGCCTCGAGACTCGAGCCGGTCGGCAATGCCCGTCACGTTCGAGGCATCGCAGACGAGACGGTCGGCGATCTCGTTCATCGGCAGGGGCCGCTCAGGGTCGAGGAGCCGCAGGGCGTGCGCCTGGGGGAAGGTTAGGCCGTACTCTTCGAGAGCCGCCATCAGACGCCACCGATTAGCCAGGGAGATCTGGAAGACCGTGCCCCACGCTTCGCGCGCGATGGGCGACGCTTGGGAAGGTGCGGTCTGCATCGCGGCCCATGATAGGTGACAGCGTCGATAGTCTGCAACTTCAATTCTTGACAACCTCAACGATAAGCATCTAGGGTGGCCGTCGTGATCGACAACACGATCGAAGCAGAGGGCCTCATTCAGCAGTACAAGAAGGGCCCACGGGCCGTCGACGGCGTCGACCTCTTCGTCTCGAGCGGAGAGATCTTCGGCTTCCTGGGTCCGAACGGCGCCGGCAAGTCGACCACCGTCCACATGCTCACAACGCTCCTGCCGCCCACAGACGGCACGGGCCGGGTGGCGGGGTACGACATCGTCAAGGAGGGGCCGAAGGTTCGCAGCGTCATCGGTGCGGCGCTCCAGGAGGCCGCTCTCGACCCTCTGCTGACGGGACGCGAGCACCTGAAGCTTCAGGCGGCGCTGCAGGCCGTGCCGCGGGCGGAGCGCACGCCACGCAGCGAGGAGCTCCTCTATCGCGTCGGGCTCAGGGAGGCGGCCGACCGCAAGGTGCGCACGTACTCCGGCGGCATGAAGCGCCGCCTCGATCTCGCGCTCGCGCTCATCCATCGCCCGCGGGTCCTCTTCCTGGACGAGCCGACCACAGGCCTCGATGTCCAGAGCAGGACGGCCCTCTGGGTGGAAGTCGAGCGGCTGGCGAAGGAGGACGGCGTGACGGTGTTCCTGACAACCCAGTACCTGGAGGAAGCCGACGTCCTCTCGGATCGGATCGCGATCATCGACAAGGGGAAAATTGTCGCCGAGGGTACTCCCAGCGCGCTGAAGTCGCAGATCGGCCAGCCGACGGTCGAGGCGCGGCCTGTCGATGCTGCGGACTGCGCGGGCGTCGCCTCGGCCTTCGGGCGCTTCGGCGAGCTTGTGCCCTCCGCTGACGGCGTCGTCGCCGTGCGGCTCGGCTCGTCCGACATCGGCCTGGCCGACCTTGTCCGGGCACTGGACGCCGAGAACCTCAAGATCGAGAACCTCCAGCTCCATCAGCCGTCGCTTGACGACGTGTTCCTCGCCAAGACTGGACGCTCGCTCGAGGGAGCGAGCCAGGAGGAGTCCGAGGAAGAAGAAGGGGACGCCGCGGAGGCAGCGTGAGGGGGGTCTTCGGGGATCAGGTTCTGCTGCTCGCCCGGCGCTCTGTCGTCCGGACGGCGCGGCAGCCGGCGAACGTCGTTTTCCCGCTCGTCTTCCCGCTCCTGCTCCTCGCGGTCAACTCGGGCGGCCTCGACTCTGCGACCAGTCTGCCGGGCTTCCCGACCGACTCGTTCTTAGCCTTCGCGCTTGCGATCCCGTTCATCCAGGGGGCGCTCTTCGCGACCATGAACGCTGGTACCGACCTCGCGCGAGACATCCAGACCGGTTTCCTGAACCGACTGGCGCTGACGCCGATGCGGGGGGTGGCTCTGCTGGCCGGCCAGCTGGGTGGCGTTCTCACGATGGGGGTGATCCAGGCGCTGGTGTACGTCGGGGTCGGCCTCCTGGTCGGCGTCCGTCTTGAAAGCGGGCCGCTCGGCATCCTCGTCCTGCTCGCCTTCGCGATCCTGGTCTCGGTCGGCTTCGGGGCCCTCGGGGCTTTCGCCGCGCTCAGAACCGGGTCGGGCGAGGCCGTTCAGGGTCTCTTCCCCCTTTTCTTCGTCTTTCTCTTCCTCTCTTCGATGAACATGCCCCGGAACCTGATCGAGATCGACTGGTTCCGCTTCGTCGCGACCGTGAACCCCGTCTCGTACCTGATCGAGTGCGTGCGCTCGCTCATCATCGTTGGCTGGGACACCGAGGCACTCGCACTGGGCTTCGGCATCGCCGCCGCAATCACGGTCGTCGCGGTCACGCTCGCGTCCGTCTCCCTGAGCTCGAGGCTGACACGGTCGTGAGGACCCTCTCCGTCGCAGTCGCAGTCGCTTCCCGGACGCTCCGCACGGTCTTCACAAACCCGTCGCTCCTCCTGCCCTCGCTTATCTTCCCACTCTTCTTCTTCACCGCCTTCGCGGGCGGACTCTCGAGCGTCGCGGGCGTGCCCGGCTTCGACTTCCCGCCCGGCTACACGGCCTTCCAGTTCGTCTTCGTCCTGCTCCAGTCGGCGGCTTTCGGAGGTGTCTTCACGGGCTTCGGCATCGCCAGGGACTTCGAGAGCGGCTTCGCACGCAGGCTCCTGCTCGC
>DATHAG010000013.1:0-6914 GCA_035296825.1 Gaiellaceae bacterium
CTTCCGGCCACGCTTGATCTCCGTCTCGAGAGGAAGCTCGCGCCGCACCTCGGAGGGAGATTTGTCCTCTCGCAAGCCCTGGTAAACCGGAGCCCGGAGCCTCCCGTCATGGGTCCACTCGCTAAAGCGAACCTCACAGACGAGCTTGGGTGTCACCCAGACGACGTCACCCTTCCGCACCTTGGGCATCTTCGGAACGACCTTGAACGGGCTCGTCTTGCGCTCGAGCGGCCGCAGCTTGCTCAGGAGCCTCTGGATCTCCTCCTCGTCGAAACCCGTGCCACAGTTTCCGACCCAGACGAGATCGCCTCCCGTGCGAACGGCGAGAACGAGTGCCCCGAGGCTAGAAGCGCGCCGCCCCTGACCCTTCGTGTAGCCCACGATCAGAAACTCTTGCCGCTCTGCCGTCTTCACTTTGAGCCAGTCTCGCGTCCGCTTCCCCGGGACGTAGACGGAGCTGGCCTTCTTGGCGATCACACCCTCGAGGTGCTGCTGGCGGGCGGCTTCCATGAGCGCGAGGCCGTCGTCGAAGCTCTCTGAGACCCGAACCGCCTGAGCCCGCCAGTCCAGGAGCGACTCGAGACGCTCCTTGCGCTTGGTCAGCGGCTCGTCGAGGAGCAGCTCCCCCTCGACCCAGAGGGCGTCGAAGGCGTAATACACGAGGTTCGAGCTTCCCCTCTGCATCTCCGAGAAGCTCGAGCGCCCATCGTCGTCGAGAGCGCACACCTCGCCGTCGAGAACGGCGTTCGGTGTTCGGACCGCCTTGACGATTTGCTTGGCGAGATCGGCGAAACGGCCTGTGAGGTCGTTCCCGTTTCGGCTCGTCAGCTTTACCTCGCCACCGGCGATCGTGGCGATCGCCCGGTAGCCGTCCCACTTGACCTCGTACACCCAACCGCGTCCCTGCGGCACCTCGTCCGCGAGCGTGGCGAGCATCGGTGAGATCTCTGAAGGACGCATCGACGCCTTGGACGAGCTCTCGCCGGGCTCGTCCCGCTTCTTGATCAGCAGCCAGTTCTTGGGATCGCCGGAGAGCTTGGCCGGGACCAGCGCCCAGAGTCCCTCCAGCCGCTTCCCGACCAGGCGAACGGTCAGACCGCCGTCGCGCTTCTCCTCGATGAGCTCGTACGTGCCCTCGTCCCAGATCTCGACCGTCCCGGCGCCGTAGTTCCCGGCCGGAATCTCACCCTCGAAGCTCGCGTAGTCCAGTGGGTGATCCTCGACGTGGACGGCGAGATGACGCTCCCCGGACTCGAGCGGAATTCCCTTGGGAACCGCCCAGCTGGCAAGCGCGCCGTCACGCTCGAGACGGAAGTCATAGTGAAGCCGCCGAGCATCGTGTCGTTGCACGACGAAGATGGGTGCCTTGCCGCGTTTCTTCCCTCCGAAGGGCTCTGGCGTCTTCGCCTTTTTTCGCTTGCGCTCGTATTCGGAGAGTCGCGCCACGCCCATAGTGTTCCGGTCCGGCGCCCGACGATGTTTCGGACCTGACAGAGGGCGGGAAGATCGCTACCGGGAGAGCTTCTCTCCGCCGACCAGGGGGGTTGGCACTTGGGGCCGGCGTAAGTCGGCCTCAAGGCTTGGTGGGGAAAATCGCCCCGTTACCGGGGATACATCTGTGGAAGCTGTAGGAAACGACGATCAGGTCGCGAAGACGCCGATGTTGCGGAACCGCTGGCGTCTGGCGACGCGGCGCTCGCCCGCGTCGAGACCGGTCACATCGGCCAGCGCGAGCTTCAGGCCTTCGCCGAGGAGGGCCGCCGACACGTCGTGATCCGTCTGGGCGCCGCCCGGGGGCTCCGGGACGATGCCGTCGATCACGCCTAGCTCCAGGCAGTGAACCGCATCCGGCTTGAAGGCTGCGGCCGCTTTCTTCGCCTCGCCGGCGTCGCGCCACAAGATCGCCGCACAGCCCTCGGGCGAAATGACCGAATAAATAGCGTTCTCCTGCATGAGTACCCGGTCGGCGATAGCAATTGCGATCGCTCCGCCGGAACCCCCCTCCCCGATGATGCACGTGACCGTCGGAACCCCGAGACGAACCATCGCGAGCTGAGAGCGGGCAATCCAACCGCCCTGGCCGTGCTGCTCGGCCTGGACACCCGGGTAGGCGCCAGGGGTATCGACGAGCGTGATCACAGCGAAATCGTGGCGGTCCGCCAGCTCCATCACCCGCATCGCCTTTCGATAGCCCTCCGGATAGGCCATTCCGAAGTTCCGGTGCGTCCGCTCCCGGATGTCACGGCCCTTCTGGTGGCCGACGAGCGCAACCGTCTGGCCGTCGAAGCGCCCCAGCCCGGCCACGATGGCCGGGTCGTCCGCGAGCGAGCGGTCACCGTGTAGTTCGACGAAGTCGTCGAACAGCCGCTCCACGTAGTCCAGCGTGTAGGGCCTGTCCTGATGCCGGGCGAGCTCAACCGAGCGCCAGACCTCGTCAGCATCGGGCTCGGCCGCGATCCGCTCGATCTGCCGTTCCAGCTTTGCGAGCTCGCCCGACACGCCCGCACCGCGGAGGAGAGGGAGCCCACGCAACCGCGTCAGCCGCTCACGCAGGCGCAGCTGCTCGGTGTCGCCGGCTTTGGGGTCAGCTGCCATGGTCGAAGAGCGCCAGGAGGCGACCGAGATAGGGCCGGAGATCCGGACGGGCAACGATTGCGTCGACGTGGCCGAAGCGCGCGTTCGATTCCGCCAGCCCGAAGTTCTCTGGAAGCTTCTCGCGGGTCGTTTGCTGGACGACACGAGGGCCGGTGAACGCGAGCAGCGCCCCGGGCTCCGCGAGGATGACATCGCCGAGGCTCGCGAAGCTCGCGAGCACTCCCGCGGTCGTGGGATTGGTCATGACGACGATGAACGGGGCGGGGGCCTCACGCAGGAGGTCGACGGCGCTCACCGTCTTCGGAAGCTGCATGAGCGCCAGGATCCCTTCCTGCATCCTGGCGCCGCCCGAGGCCGTGACGCAGACGAGGGGTACGCGCCGCGTCGCCGAACGCTCTGCCGCGCGGGCGATCTTCTCGCCGACCGCGCTTCCCATGGAGCCGCCCATAAACGCGAAATCCATGACCGCGAGCTCGCACGGGCGCCGCTCGATGGCCGCTTCCCCAGCGACTATGGCGTCTCCGAGCCCCGTCGCCACTTCGGCTTCGGCGATCCTCTCGGTGTACGCCTTCAGATCGAAGAACCCGAGCGGGTCGGCCGAGCGCAGCCCCGCATCGTGCTCGACGAACGTACCACCATCGGTCAGCTGTGCGATCCGGTCGCGCGCTCGCACCGAGAAATGGTGCCCGCAGTGAGGGCAGACCCGGAGGTTCGCCTCGAGCTCGTCGTCTCGATAGTGCGAACCGCATTTCGGGCATGTGTTCGGATGCTTGCCGCCCCCATCGTCGGAGCGGTCGCCGCGGTGTTCGATGGAGACATCGATGCCGCTCGCCATGACGGCCTATCTTAAGGCCTTCCCTAGAAGCCGAGTGTGGCAGCGAAGCGGGCGAGAGGCTCCGTGTTTCCCGGGGCCGCGGTCAGACCGGTCAGCCCCGCTCCCGCAAGGGCCTTTGCAGAGACAACGCGCTCCAGCGTCGCGGTCGCGGCCTTCGTGCTCAAGCCGCCCGGCTCCGGCATGAAAGCGACGACCTCCTGGTCAGGCTCGAGAACGTCACAGTCGAAAGCCACGTAGACCGCGTCCGCTCCTTCCAGAGCTGGCCCAATGCCCTCGTCGTCCAGCCGGAGTCCGCACTCGGCGATGAAAGCCTCCTCCGGAGGGTCCAGGCTTCGGGCGCCTACGATCACCGTGTCCTCCGGCGCGATCGTCCCGGAGTCGAGGAGCATCCGCAACGGCATGCCCCAGAGGTTTCCGCTCGAGGAGCTCTCCACGGTGTTCAGGTCGCCATGGGCGTCCAGCCAGACAACCGCAAGCCGGTCGTAGCGAGCGGCGAGACCTTCGACCGCGCCGACGTGTGAGCAACAACAACCCCCGAGTACGAGTGGCCGGTCGGGGAGCGAAGCAGCGAGCGCCAGATTCTGTTCGGAAAGAGTGTCTTCCTCAACCACCCCGACCTCGGGGTAGGGCAAGGGCAGGTAGGCCGCCTCGACCATGGCCTCGCCGCCGTCCCCCCAGGCACGCGGAACGCGGACGAGGCCGGCGCCGAACTCACGACCACACGAGTGGCATTCGTACTCCCCCCCGAGCGCGACAGCCGTCAGGGTGCGACAGTAGGGACAGCGCGCACGCAGGCGGCTCACATGCCCACGGTACCTGTCAGCGGCTTCTCGAACGTAATCGCGCCGAAGGCGAGTCGCATCCCCGCCGCCTCGTAGACACGGGTGGCGCCGGTTTCGTTGTCAGCATCGACCGCGAGCCCGACCCGGGACTGGCCCCGCTCCCAGAAAGCTGCGAACGCGCGCAGAAGGAGCGCGCGCCCAATCCCGAGGCCCCGGGCCTCCGGCAAGACGCCGAGCGTAGTGACATAACCGACGCCAAAACGCTCTGCATGGCACGAGATCTCGCCCACGAGCTCCCCGTCTCGCTCGGCGACGAAGAAGAGCGAGATGTCATCGCTCCCGTCGGCAGCCCTGCGCGCCCACCACCTCCCCGAGGTCATGGGGACGTGACCCCAATGCGCGGCGAAGGCCCCCTCGACCACCGAGTGAAAGGCTGCCTCCTCTCCGAACCTCAGGGTCCGGATCGTGATCCCAGGAAGCTCTGGAACGACCGGCGACCCATCGAGTTCCACGAGCATGCGCAGAAACCGGCGAGCGGGCCGGTAGCCCTCGGCTTCGAGCAATCTCTGGCCGGCCTCGTCGTTCAGGCTGACCGAGTTTTGGACGAATCCGCGGTGCGCGAGCTCGCTCGCCCTCGCCTCCATCGCACGAACAAGGAACCGTCCGACCCCCCGGCCAGTCGCGTCCGGATGGACGAACCCGTCGGCAACTGCTCCGCGCGGATGCGTCTCGACAGCACCGTACGCGGCGAGCTTGCCGTGCTTCCGAACGAGCCAGGCATCCTGATCGGTGTCGATGAGCTCCCAGTCGCGCAGGATGTCGTCGGTGGTCGTCTCCGCCTCGCCTTCCTGCGCGATCTCCATCTCGACGATGAGTGCGGCGACTTCCGCGGCTTCCTGACGGCAGGGTCGCAAGAGCTCAAAGCCCTGCGGTAGGCCGGTGCTCATGCCGGCCGGATCTGGTCGAGCAAGCCTGCGAGACCTGACAGCGTCGGAAGCTCACCCGCCCGGGGCAGGTCGCTCGTCTCTCCGAGCCTGTTGATCCAGACCGCCGGAATCCCGAGCTGGCCGGCCGGAGCGATGTCGTGGAACGCACTTGCCGCCACGTGCACGTGGCGCTCCCGATCGACGTCGTCGCGCTCGAAGAGCGCCTCCCAGTGACCGTGCGCGGGCTTGTAGGAACCAGCATCTGCCGCTGTGATGCGTGCGTCGGCGGTGACTCCGATGGCCTCGAGGGACGCCTCCAGAAGATCGGGGTCGGTGTTCGAAAGAATCGCGATCCGCCATCCTCGCTCCCGCAGCTCCAGGAGCTCGCCCGGCACCTCCGGGAAGACCGGCCACCGAGAAAGTGCATCACCGAGCGCTTGCTCCTCCGCCGGGTTGAGCTCGAGCCCCTCGCTCTCGGCCAGGAGGCGTAGCGACTCGGCGAGCACCTGGCGGTAGGGGAGCGCGCCGTTCAGCTGTACCCGAGGTTCGATCTCGTGGTAACGCTCTAGCAGGTCGGCCCCGTCTTCCCCTGGCCAGAGGCGCGTAAGCTCGGAGCCGATCCCGCGATTCCAGTCGACGAGCGTCCCGTAGCAGTCGAAGCTCGCCCAACGCGCCCGAGCCGGCATGGGGCTACGCGTCGAACTTCTTGATGACCAGGCAAGCGTTGTGCCCGCCAAAGCCGAAGTTGTTCGAGAGGGCGTAGTCGACCCTCGTCTCGCGCGACCCGTTCGGAATGTAGTCGAGGTCGCACTCGGGGTCGGGATCTTCGTAGTTGATCGTCGGAGGGACCACGTCCCGGCCCACCGCGAAGACGCACGCGATCGCCTCGATCGCACCGGAGGCGCCTAGGCAATGCCCGGTGGCGCCCTTGATCGAGGAGATAGGCGTCTTGCGCGCTTTCTCCTCCCCGAGCGCCAGCTTGATCACCCTCGTCTCACTCGCATCGCCGAGCGGCGTCGAGGTCCCGTGCGCGTTCACGTAGTCGACCTGTTCCGTGCTGACGCCACCGTCCTCGAGCGCCATCGCCATCGCGCGGGCCGGATGAAGGCCGGTTGGATCGGGCTCGGTGATGTGCTGGGCGTCAGACGACACGCCATAGCCGACGAGCTCGGCGTAGATCTTCGCGTCCCGCTTCTTCGCGTGCTCGAGCTCCTCGAGCACGACCACTCCGCCGGCCTCGCCCATCACGAACCCGTCGCGCTGTGCGTCGAAAGGCCGACTGGCCTTCTCGGGCTCGCTGTTTCGCCGCGAGAGCGCGCGCATGGCGCCGAACCCGCTGATCCCGACCTCCGAGATCCCGGCCTCGGTCCCCCCGGCGAACATCACATCCGCGCGGCCGAGGCGAATTGCGTCCATCGCCTCGCCGATCGCCATGTTGGAGGCGGCGCAGGCGGTGCACTGCGAAGCCAGCGGCCCGCGGGTGCCCAGCTCCATCGAGACCCAGGCGGCCCCCATGTTCGGGATGATCGCCGTGATCGAGAGCGGGTTGACCCGGTCCGGGCCGCGGGTCACGAGCGTCGAGTGGCACTCTTCGAAACTGTGGAGGCCGCCGATGCCAGTGGCGACCGAGGCGCCCGTCCGCTCAGTCTCGCCCTCGACGTCGACGCCCGAGTCCGCCTCGGCCATTCTCGCGGCGGCGAGGACCATCTGCGAGAAGCGGTCCATCCGGCGCGCCTTGCGGTGCTCCATCCAGTCGGTCGGGTCGAAGCCCTTGAG
>DATHAG010000014.1:0-4489 GCA_035296825.1 Gaiellaceae bacterium
AGTGGAGCGGGCGGACGAGGACCACTATTTCACCATCGCCGAGAAACTCGCCGGCGGCCAGATGATTCCGTTTCGGGGTGCGGGAGCCAACCTTCGGCGCCCGATCGTCTGCTCGAGAAACAACCCAAGCGGTCCGGCGGCGACAGCCTTCGCCGGGAGGAGACGGACGCCCTCGCCCGTCTTCAGCTCGAACCGGCGGCGACCGAGGAGCACTGCCCGCACCATGCTCTCCGGGAGCGACAACCTGCACTCCGGGTTGAGCAAGAAGTCATTCTGAAGGCACTGCGTGATCAGGACGTAACGCGATGCGTTGTCCTCTGGCCTCTTCTGCGGCACGGCCACCCCGGCCATCCAACTGGCTCCCGCAACCACTGTCAAGCCGGCGACCCTTCGAGCTCCTGCCGCCCTGAGGACACCCAGACAGCCCAGCCGCTACAAGCTTTTTAAGATGATGCTTGTTAGGGCCAACCTGCGCCGGGTGCAGGGGCCGCAGCGGTTAGCACCTGGCCGGCTCGTGACCCGTCAGCGATTGTTTGCGGCGGAACGCGACGAAACCCATCGCGTCCGGCAACGCTTCTCATTTCGACCGCGGCCTTCTCAAGGCACACGCAGGCGGACTATGCTCAGCGCCGCGATGGCCACTGAGGTCCGATCGAAACTCGACCAGGGAATCACGCTCCCGTTCTCCTGGTTCGCGGATCCTACGATCTTCCGTGAGGAACAGGAGCGCATCTTTGCGAGCACGTGGCAGTACGCGGGGATCGTCGACTGGGTCGCCGAGCCGGGCCACTACTTCACCTGCCACGCCGGCCTCGTGCCCGTCGTCGTCGTCCGGGGTCACGACGACAAGATCAGGGGCTTTGTGAACATCTGCCGGCACCGCGCCACTGAAATTGCGAGCGGGAGGGGGAAGCGCGAGACGCTTCAGTGCCCCTATCACGCGTGGACCTATGACCTGGACGGCAGCCTGCGGAACGCGCCGCGCTCCGAGCGGGAGCCGGACTTCGACCCCTCGGAATACGGGTTGCTTCCGGTCTCGGTCGACACCTGGGGCCCTCTGGTTTTCGTGAACCGAGATCCCGATCCCATGCCTCTGGCCGAGCTCCTCGGAGGGCTTCCGAACCTCCTCGCCGACGCCGGAGTGACCTTCGACGGACTGCGTTACCGAGAGCGGAGCGAGTGGGAGATGGCGGCGAACTGGAAGGCCGTCGTCGAGAACTACCTCGAGTGCTACCACTGCCCGACTGCTCACCCGGGCTTCTCGAAGTTGATCGACGTGGATCCGGACGCGTACGAGCTCACCTCGGACGAGTGGTTCTCGAGCCAGGTCAGCTCGGTCCGGGCCAACGTGCTGGACGGGAAGGGCGATCCTCCCTACCGGCCGCGCGGAGGCTCGAACCTGGCGCACTTCCACTACGTCTGGCCGACCTTCACCTTGAACGTCACACCAGGGCCGCCGAACATCGCCGTCTTTGCCTTCGTCCCACTCGAGCCGGGCCGAACCCTCGCCGTCACCGACTACTTCTTCGGCGAGGAGGCGACCGAGAAGGAGATCAAAGAGGTGATCGAGTTCGGGAACCAGGTGGGACTAGAGGACCAGGGCCTGGTCGAGTCGATTCAGCGCGCCGCCGCCTCGGGCGGCCTCGACGAAGGGCGACTCCTGCTCTCCAGCGAGCACCTGATCCAGCACTTCCAGCGCCTCGTCGAGCGCGCGCTGGCCTAGCCTGACACGATCGGTCCGGCGCTGGGCACAATGAGCACGTGGACCGCTGGGAGCGTAAGCGAGTTCTGGGTCAGTGGGGCGTGCGCGAGGAAAACGGGCGCGAGCGTGTCGACCGGGAGCTCTTGGAACGGGAGCTCGAGGGCGAGCCGTTTCGGAGCCGGCGCGTCCGGCCGCGGCCGAATCACTTCCGCCCGTCTTCGGAGGGCTACGCACTCTCCCGGGGCGGGCCGCTGCCCTACATGGTTCGCCTACGCGAGATCGAGGCTGAGACCTGTGCGCACGAGGAGGCGCTGGACAGGTCCTGGCGGGAGCTGGCCGAGGAGTGCGCAGCCGATCCTGAGGCATTCGAGCGCCGCTGGCGCCGTCGGGCTGCTCGCTGGGACTTCGGCGCCGTCAACGATCTGATCGAGCGCCACAACCGGTTCTATCCGATCGAGTCGCGCCTGCCGATGGACGTCCGCCGCCGCGACTACGCGCTCGTGAACGGCCGGCCGTACCGGCGCGACCGACTCGGTTCCGGCTGGATCCTCGAGCGTTTCCCGGCGGTGCTTGCAACAGCGGCGCGGTCTCGCTCGGCCGCCTGATTGATCCTCAGTAGATCGCCTGGCCGGTGTCCAGGTCGAAGAACTGGAGCCGCTCCGGCTTCACCGTCATCTCGACCTCCTGGCCGCCTCGGGCCGTGGACGCAGCGTCGAAGCGCGCTACGAACGCCGCGCGCTCACCCCGCGACCCGGACTGGAGGTCCGCAGCCACGGCCGCGTCGGCGTCCGCAGCGATCTCGAGCACTTCCTCCGTGACAACGGGTCGCGCGTCCAACTCCAGATGAGCGAGCCGCTCGGAGCCGAGCGCCTCCATGACGAGCACCTTGCCGCGGAGGCGTGGGGCTTCAGCCGGGCCGATGCTCGCGTCCTCCACGTGCTCGGGCCGGATTCCGATGCCCACGGTCTTCCCTTCGTACGCCCCCAGACCGGGCCGCGCAGCCGCGACCTCGGACGGCACGGCCAGCTCCTGAGGTCCGATCCGGGCGGCCAGGGAGCCGTTCCGACGCTCGAGGGAGGCCTGCAGGAGGTTCATGGACGGGCTGCCGATGAAGCTCGCGACGAAGAGGTTGACCGGCCGGTCGTACAGGACCTGCGGCTCGTCCGTCTGCTGGAGCACGCCCTTGCGGAGGACGGCCACCCGGTCGCCCATCGTCATCGCCTCGACCTGGTCGTGCGTGACGTAGATGGTCGTCGCGCTCAGCTCGCGCTGGATCCGCGCGATCTCGGCCCGCATCTGGACTCGGAGCCGCGCATCCAGGTTCGAGAGGGGCTCGTCCATCAGGAAGACGCTCGGGTCGCGCACGATCGCGCGTCCCATCGCAACTCGCTGGCGCTGTCCGCCGGAAAGCTGGCGTGGCTTGCGTTGCAGGAGCTCGTCGAGCCCGAGCACGCGGCTGATCTCCGTGACGCGCTCGTGGATCTTGCCCTTCTTGACCTTCTGCATCCGCAGTCCGAACGAGATGTTGTCGTAGACCGACATGTGCGGATAGAGGGCGTAGTTCTGGAACACCATCGCCACGTCCCGCTCGCGGGGCTCGAGGTCGTTCACGACCCGGTCGCCGATCCGGATCTCACCTTCCGAGATCTCCTCGAGCCCAGCGACCATCCGGAGGGCCGTGGTCTTCCCACAGCCGGAGGGGCCCACGAAGACGACAAACTCGCCGTCGGCCACCTCGAGGTCGAAGTTGTCGACTGCTCGCGTGCCGTCGCCGTAGACCTTGCCAACGGAGCTGAACGTGACTGGTGCCATCTACCTCGTACTCTCCTGGATCTCCGCACGGAGCGTTGTCGCGAACTCGGCCCCCGGTTCGAGCTCGATCGCCTCGCCGGTCTCGACGGCCTGTTCGAGGTTCAGCCTCGTCACCCACGGCTCGACGCCGAGTGCGTAGGAGCCGGCGAGCGGCATTGCACGCGCGCCGCCGTAAGGCTGCCAGGAGATCACCCAGCGGAAGACGGCGGGATCCCAGTCGAGCCGGAACGTGAGCCCGAGCCTCGGATTCTCGACCGAAGCCCAGCCATCATCGAGGTGGGTCAGGTAGACGTCGTCGTGGCTCTCCTCGTCCGGGCCCGGCACGACCGTGAGATCGGCCGTCCCGCCCTGTCTCAAACGAGCCAGCGGCCACGGCTCCCGCTGGCCTGACTCGAGCCGCGCGGTGTCCTCCCACATCTCCGGAATCGTCTCGATCGTCCGGGCCGGTACGCGGAGGCAGCAGCCCGCCTCCAGGAACGGAGGCCCGAGGACGCAGTGGTGGCCCCAGACGAAGTGCGCCAGCTCTCCGCCCTCGTTTCGGACTCGTTCCTCGAGGACCAGCGCGGCGCCCTCAAGCCGCATGTCGCGCTCCAGCAGGAAGGGCGTCTCGTGACAGCGCACGGTGCACCGGAGCGAGTCGCCATCGTGCTGGCAGTCCCATGGCAGCGTCGCCACCTCGCCGTGGAAGGGGATCGGACGGCCCCGGTAAGTGCACGGATCGTTGACGCTGGGGAAAAGCTCTTGCCAGCCCCCCGCGTAGACCTCCAGGAACGCATGGCCGTCGCTTCCCTCACGAGCGGGTGAGCCGGGCGGCTCCAAGCCCCAAGGGGCGTGGAAGAGCGGATCGACTCCGGACGGCCCGTGGAGAAGCTCTACGATCTCCGCGCCCCGGTCGGGGAGGACGACTACACGAAGCATCTCGTTCTCGAGCGGCAGCTCCCGCCAGCCACTCCTCACTCGGTGGGCAGTGTCTCG
>DATHAG010000015.1:0-2773 GCA_035296825.1 Gaiellaceae bacterium
GCGCAGCTGAGCCAGTTCGTCGAGGCTGTCGCCGAGTTCAAGCGCCGGGCGGAACGGGCGAGAGCGCGCCACCGACGACGACGGATCCTCTAGGTCTAGTCGGTTCGGGCGCGGCGACAGGCGCAGCTCTTGCCTACATGCGCTCGAGCGGTCCCGTCAGCGTCGAGGAGTCGGTCGAGGTGGACGTCCCCGTCGAGACTGCCTACAACCAATGGACGCAGTTCGAGGAGTTTCCGCGCTTCATGGAGGGCGTCGACGAGGTCCGCCAGCTCGACGACACGCATCTCCATTGGGTTGCTTCCGCGAGGGGCCGGCGACGGGAATGGGACGCCGAGATCACCGAGCAGAAGCCCGACGAGCGCGTCGCCTGGCGTGCAACCTCGGGGAAGCGCAACGCTGGCGTCGTCACCTTCCACCGGCTCAGCGACGAGCGCAGCAAGGTGATGGTACAGCTCGACTACGAGCGCGAGGGAGGCCGCGAGGCGGTCGCGTCGATTCTCGGCCTCGATCGACGACGGATCAGGGGCGATCTCGAACGCTTTTCGGAACTGGTCGAAGAGCGCGGCGCAGAAAGCGGCGCCTGGCGGGGGACAGTCGAGCAGGGGACGGTGGTCGACCGGTAGCCAGGGCCCAAACGGAAGGCGGCGTGGCGTCGGTGGCGCGAACGTAGGAAGGAGTGGAAGCGTATGGGCACCTCGAGAAGCTGTGCGCTGTGAGGAATGCGGCTCGGCGTTACGGGAAGGGGCGCGCGGCTGGCGGGCCTACTTCGCCCGCGACGGCCAGACCGGATCGCCCTATGTGGCTGTGTACTGCCCCTCGCCCCACTGCTCCATGAACCTCGGCCAGAGCAGCCCAAGCTCGAAGGAGAGGATCGTCCCTGACGACGCCTATCGCGAACAGGATCAGCATCACCTTCAACCAGCGCTGTGCGAGCACCTTGTAGGCGGGGGAAGCAGCATCGCGGGGAAAGATGCCGAAGCACAGGAGCCGGATGTGCACCTCCAACGAGACCGCCTGCATCTGCCGCGCCTCCGTCAGATACTTCTGGGAGGCGGCCACCTGGGCGAGCACCGGTATCCAGCCGACAAGACTGGACATACGGGCAACCGTATCGGCTCTGATACAACGGGAGGGCGCTTTCTAAAGCGTTGCTCTAGCCCAGTAATCCCGGTCTATCCCCGCTCAGCCCAGAAGCGCCGTCGCACCTCCGCCGAGGACCGAGGCGACCGCCGCCTCTCCTGCAAGCGCTTCGAGAGACGTGCCCACGTTCCCACTGGCTCCACCGATGACGACGCGCACGCCAAAATCCCTACCCGCGGTGGTTGGCCCTACACCCAATCGGTACGGCGGCCGAAGAGCCTCCGGCTGAGCTACAAAGGAGACATGAATCTTCCCGTTTCCCCGCCACTCGCGCCCATGCTTAGCCGGCTGGCGCGTGAGTTGCCGGACGGACTCCTGTACGAACCCAAATGGGACGGTTTCCGCTGCCTAGTCTTCCGCGACGGTGAAGAGGTCGAGCTGAAGAGCCGCAACGACCGTCCGCTCGGCCGCTACTTTCCCGAGGTCGTTGAGGCGCTGCAGTCGTTTCCGGAGCGCCGCTTCGTCCTCGACGGCGAGCTGCTCGTCTCTCGCTCCGGGAGGCTCGATTTCGCCTCCCTGCTTGCACGGTTGCATCCGGCAAAGGCACGCGTCGAGGCATTGCGCCGCGAGACCCCGGCCTTCTTCGCCGCTTTCGACATTCTCGCTCTCGGAAACGAGGATCTTTGCAGCGCTCCTTTCAGCCGCCGGCGGGCCGTTCTCGAAGACATTCTGGCTGAGGAGCCGCCTGGCCTCCTGCTCACGCCGCTCACGGCTGAGATCGAGCGTGCCGCCGGCTGGCTCGACCTTCACGGCGGGATCGACGGCGTCATGGCGAAGGATCCGCTCCTGCCCTATATGGCCGGGAAACGGGCTATGGTCAAAGTCAAGCGCGAGCGTACCGCTGACTGCGTCGTCGCCGGCTTCCGCCTGTTCGAGGACCGCCCGCTGCCCAGCTCGTTGCTGCTCGGGCTCTACGGTTCGGCCGAGACGCTTCGCCATGTGGGCGTCGCCGCCTCGTTTGCCCAGTCCGTGCGGCGGGAACTCCTCGAGACTCTTAGACCGCTGATCGTGCCGCTCGCGGGTCATCCCTGGGAGCAGGGTTTCCTTGTCGAGGGTAGTCGGATGGGCCGGATGAAAGGCGCGGCCGCCAGATGGGTACCCGAGATGGGTCTCGACTGGCTGCCGGTGAGTGCGACGCTCGCCTGCGAGGTCTCCTACGAGCATTTGGACGGCGACCGCTTCCGCCATCCGGCCCGCTTCCGCCGCTTCCGGCCCGACCGCGACGCGCGCTCTTGCACGTTCGAGCAATTCGAGATTGCGCGGCCGCATGTTCTTCTCGGCTCTGCGTGAGCCCCCTCCTCCGGGTCGATGGGCGGACGCTGGCGGTCTCGAACCTCGACAAAGTGCTCTGGCCTGCGGCCGGCTACACGAAGGGAGACATGCTCGATTACTACGCGCGAGTGGCGCCCACCCTCGTCCCTCACCTCGCCCGTCGACCCGTCACGCTGCGGCGCTTCCCGGACGGAATCGAGGAGACGGCCTGGTATCAGAACGACTGCCCGGCGGGAGGTCCGTCATGGGTGCAGACGCACCGTGTCGAGTGGCCGAGCGGCAGAGCCTGGGACTTCTGCATGCTCGAAGACTTGGCGGCGCTCCTGTGGGTCGCCAACATGGCGACGATCGAGCTCCACCC
>DATHAG010000016.1:0-2374 GCA_035296825.1 Gaiellaceae bacterium
TGATGCGGACTGCCGACCGTCACTTCGGCCTCTGCCGCGAACGTCGCCGGAGCGGCGACCGAGAGCGCGAACAGGGCTGAGATGACGGTCACGAACCAGACGAGCGTTCGATTTTTCATCCCCTCTCACCTTTCTGTCGGAAGTGGAGAAGGGGACCGTAGCACTCCAGAAAATCAGGGGCTCCTCCACGCCCCCGGGGGTGGGCCTCGCCACCGCAAAGCCTCTGAACGCGCCACCCGAACCGAACTCGCCGCAGGGTGGGTGGGCCTGGCTAGTAGTAGGGACCGACCGAGCGAAACCCTCCTAGCTAACCTCACAATCTTGGCCGCGACCGCGTTGCACCGGACATGAAGCTCTACGACTACGGCGCGTCGGCGAACTGCCTCAAGGTTCGCATCCTCCTGGCGCACCTCGGGCTGCCCTACGAGCGGGTGCCCGTCGACATCTTCGCCGGCGAGAGTCAGACGGCCGAGCATCTCGCCCGAAACCCTGCGGGGAGGACGCCGGTGCTCGAGCTCGACTCCGGCGAGAGGCTCGCCGAGTCGAACGCCATCCTGCTCTTCCTGGCACGCGGAACCCCCTACCTTCCAGCAGACCCTCTGGACGAGGCTCGCGTCTGGCAGTGGCTCTTCTTCGAGCAGAACCTGCTCGAGCCCAACGCCGGGAGCGCACGGTTCTGGCGCCTCACGGGTCGAGATGAGCAGCGACGCGAGGTCTGGGAGCTCCACCGGGCAGCCGGAGCGGCAGCGCTCGCGATTGTCGAGCGCCACGTCGCAGACCACGAGTTCCTGGCGGGCGGTCGCTACACCGTGGCCGACATCAGCCTCTACGCGTACTCGCACGTCGCCCACGAGGGCGAGATCGACCTGGAGCCGTTGCCCGCCGTGCGCGCCTGGCTCGCGCGCGTGGAATCACAGCCTGGGCTCGTGAACGACCTCGAGCCCTATCCGCCCACAGCCCAGGCGGGTGCGGGCGGCGCATCGGTGCACGACCGAGCCTCCTAGGCCCGCGTGATGTCGGCCTTCAGGAGCCAAGGCGGCTCGGCGTCCTCGTCCTGGCCCGGAACGTGCGCCGTGACGACCCAGGCGTCGTAGTCGGCCAGCCGGTAAGGGGCGTTCATCCCGACGGTCGTAGTACCGGAGCCGACCGCGAAGGTGCCGCAGGTGGCCGCATACTCCCCGTCCTTCGAGAGCCACAGGACGTAGTAGCCCCCTTTAGGAAGCTTCGGGAGACCTTCGGTCTCGAGCTCGAGCTCCCAGTTTCCGCCGCCCTTCCCAGGCCCGAGGCGGATGAGCGCGGAGGCCCCGCGTGCGTTATCCGTCGCCTCCATGGGCACCGTCCCGCGAGCGTCGAAGTCATCCCCGCCCGAGAGCCAGCTTCCGAGGCCGAAGGAGAGGGCGGCGAGCGCGGCCGCGAGGGCAACGGCGATGGCCAGGCGGCGCGGGCGCCACGTGGTGGAGCCTGGGCGGGATCCGGTCACTGCCCTCGTTAGCGTCCCCGGCACCTCAGGTACAGGAGGGGGCACCGACCGAAGGAGGGCGTCCACGCGGGCGAGCTCGGCGAGCTCTGCCTCCGGGACGTCCTCCCCGACGAGGTCCCGGATGTCCCGGGGCTCATTCATGACCGCAGCTCCTCTAGCAGGGGGCCAAGCCGCGCCAGGCCGGCTCGGGTGCGAGTCTTGACGGTGCCGAGCGGGACGTCGAGATAGCTCGCGATCTCGGCTTGCGACAGCCCGCTCCAGTAGGCGAGCTCGAGGACGGCTCGCTCGCGCTCGGGCAGCCGCTCGAGCGCCGCGTGGACGCGCCAGGCGAGCCACGTGACCTCGGCCACCTCGGCGGGGCCGGCTTCTGTGCTCGCGACCTCGGGAACCTCCGCCACGGGGACGGCTCGCTGCCGCGCTCGGTCGATGATCGCGTGGCGGGCAACGGCGAAGAGCCAGGCCGAGGCGGTGCCTCGGTCGGCGCGGTAGCTTCGGGCCGAGCGCCAGATCGCTGCAAACGTCTCCTGGGTCGCCTCCTCGGCGCGCCCGTTGTCCCCGAGCTGGCGCCGGGCCATGGCGAGCACGGGCCGGGCGAAGCGCCGGTAGAGCTCCTCGAACGCGTCGCGGTCGCCCCGGCCCGTCCGCTCGATGAGCACCGAGTCGTTTTCGATCGTGGAGATGGCAGTCAGACCCATATCGAGCTTCTGTACGGAACTCAAGGAGGAACGGTTCAGCGCAGGAGGCGCCCGCCGTCGACGACGAGAGAGGTTCCAGTCACGAACGGCGCCCGTGTGAGGTAGAGGACTGCCTCCGCGATGTCCTCCGGAGTCCCGATCCGTCCGAGGAGCGTTTCGGCGGCGCGCCGCTCCTCCTGCCCTGACTGGACCGCGACGG
>DATHAG010000017.1:0-6694 GCA_035296825.1 Gaiellaceae bacterium
GGAACGGTGGATGCGCTCGTAGCTCTCCGCGATCACCGCTTTGACCCCAAGGAGGTTCGGGCCCTTGGCCGCCCAGTCGCGGGAGGACCCAGAGCCGTACTCCTTGCCCGCGATTACGATCAACGGCACAGCGTCAGCGAGGTAGCGCTCGGACGCCTCATAGATGGTCGTCTCCTCGCCGTCCGGGAGGTGAACCGTCCACGTCCCTTCGCTTTCGGGCACGAGCAGGTTCCGGAAGCGCACGTTCGCGAAGGTTCCGCGCACCATCACCTCGTGGTTGCCGCGGCGCGACCCGTACGAATTGAACGCACGCCGTTCGACGCCGTGCTCGATCAGGTACTCGCCGGCGGGACTGTCCGGCTTGATGGATCCCGCAGGCGAAATGTGGTCGGTCGTGACGCTGTCGCCGGCCATCACCAGGCAGCGCGCGTCCACCACGTCTTCGACCGGGGCCGGCTCGAGCGTCATGCCTTCGAAATAGGGCGGGAGGCGCACGTACGTGGAGGCCTCATCCCAGGCGAAGAGGTCACCCTCCGGAACCTCGAGGGCCCGCCATTGCTCGTCACCTGTGAAGACGTCGGCGTAGGTGCGGGTGAACATCTCCCCTTGCACCGCGGTGGCGATCGTGTCGGCAATCTCTCTCGAGCTCGGCCAGAGGTCGCGCAGGTGAACGGGATTTCCCTCGCGATCCTCTCCGAGCGGCTCGCTCGTAATGTCGAAATCCATGCGGCCGGCAAGGGCGTAGGCGACGACGAGCGGCGGCGAGGCCAGGTAGTTCGCCTTCACCTCGGGATGAATGCGGGCCTCGAAGTTCCGGTTCCCGGAAAGCACCGCGCAGACGACGAGGTCTGCGCCGCTGACGGCCTGGGAGATCGGCTCCGCCAACGGGCCCGAGTTCCCGATGCAGGTCGTGCAGCCGTACCCGACGAGCTGGAACCCGAGCTCGTCCAGGTAGGGCGTCAGCCCGGCCCGGTCGTAGTACTCCGTCACGACCTTCGACCCGGGCGCCAGGCTCGACTTGACCCAGGGCTTCCGGGTCAGCCCTCGCTCGACCGCGTTCTTCGCCACGAGGCCCGCGGCGACCATGGTCGAGGGATTGGACGTGTTGGTGCAGCTCGTGATCGCCGCGATAACGACCGAGCCGTGCCCGAGCTCGAAGGTCTCCCCATCCAACTCGACTCCCACCTCCGACCTTTCGATGACCGCCGTGGCCACTGCGTCCGAGGCGGGCCGGTGGTTCGGATCGGTCGGGTGCGGCCCGGGTGCAGTTGCCGCAGGCGGGTCGCTGGCGGGAAACGACTCGTCCGCTTCCTCATCGAGGCTCCCGGGCCGGTAGTCCAGCCCGAAGGTGCCGAGGGCCTCCAGAAAGGAGCTCTTCGCCGCCGTGAGCGGGACGCGATCCTGGGGCCGCCGAGGCCCGGCCAGGCTCGGCTCGACCGACGAGAGGTCGAGCTCGACGCTCTCCGAGTAGGTGGGCTCCGCTCCGGGCTCGTGGAAGAGGTGCTGCTCCCTGCAGTAGGACTCGACCAGAGCTACATGCTCTTCGCTGCGACCGGTCAGCCGCAGGTAGCGGAGCGTCTCTTCGTCGACCGGGAAGAACCCGCAGGTCGCCCCGTACTCCGGGGACATGTTTCCGATCGTCGCGCGGTCTGCAAGTGAGAGCCCCGGAAGGCCCGCGCCGAAGTACTCGACGAACTTGCCCACGACTCCGAGGCTGCGAAGGATCTGGGTGACCGTCAAGACGAGATCGGTCGCGGTAGCTCCCTCGGGCAGCTCTCCGGTCAACTTGAACCCGACCACCTGCGGGAGCAGCATCGAGAGCGGCTCGCCGAGCATCGCCGCCTCGGCCTCGATCCCGCCCACCCCCCACCCGAGCACTCCGAGCCCGTTCACCATCGTCGTGTGCGAGTCGGTCCCGACGAGCGTGTCGGGGAACGCAAGGGTGTGGCCGTCGACATCGCGCGTCTCGACTACGCGCGCCAGGTACTCGAGGTTGACCTGATGGACGATGCCAGTATTCGGCGGGACCACCTTCAGGTTCCGGAAGGCCGTCTGGCCCCAGCGCAGGAAGGCGTAGCGCTCCCGGTTTCGCTCGAACTCGAGCTCTGCGTTTCGAAGCACAGCGAACCGCGTGCCGAACTCGTCCACCTGCACCGAGTGGTCGATCACGAGCTCGGCGGGGAGCTCCGAGTCGATTCGGGCCGGGTCGCCACCGAGATCGCGCATGGCATCACGCATGGCAGCGAGATCGACGATCGCGGGCACACCGGTGAAGTCCTGAAGCAGGATCCGAGCCGGCCGGAAGGAGATCTCGTCATGCGGCTCGGCGGCCGGATCCCAGCCGGCGATCGCCCGCACCTCCTCGGGAGAGCCCCGGCCGAGCGCCTCCGCCCGCAGGACGTTTTCGAGCAGGACGCGGAGCGTGAAGGGAAGCCGTTCGAGGTCGTACTCGGGAGCGAGCGAGTCCAGGCGGACAAGCTCGAGCGTGCGGTCTCCCGCCGCGAGCGTCGAGAGGGCTCCGAAGCTGTCAGCCACCAACCCCGATGGTATCGTCGCGTGGGTGACCGCCCGCCTCGAGGATCTTCTGCGTGAGGCGTTTCCCGAGGCCGGCGAGATCGCGGTCGTCGATCGCACCGGTGGTGGCGACCACTTCCAGGTAACAGTCGCAAGCGAGCGTTTTGCCGGCCTTTCGCTCATCGAGCAGCACCGGCTCGTTTATGACGCGCTCGCGGCCCCACTCGCAGATGGCACGATTCACGAACTACGCATCAAGACACGAGGAGACCAATGACCGAGTTACGAGAAAAGATCAAGCAGACGATCGAAACCGAGCCGGTGGTCGTGTTCATCAAGGGAACGCCGCAGCAGCCGCTGTGCGGGAACTCGGTCAGGGCCCTTGATGCTCTCCGTTCTGAGGGTGCGCCGATCGCCGCGGTGGACGTATTGCCCGACCCGCAGATCCGGCAGGAACTTTCAGCGCTCTCGAGCTGGCCGACGATTCCCCAGATCTTCGTGCGCGGCGAACTGATCGGCGGAGCCGACATCGTCCAGGAGTTGGCGGAGACCGGCGAGCTGAAGCAGAAGCTCGACTCGGCCCTCGGCGAGGGATGGCAAGGCGGCGGCGAGGAACGTGTGGTCTCGGTAAGCGAGGGGTCGAGCCCGCTCCGGCTCGTGCCGTAGGCCTAGAGAACGAAGGCGAAGAGCAGGACGAGTCCGGCCAGAAGAGCGCCGAGGACGGCGAAGGTGAGGAAGGCCCACGGATTTGGGCGAATGCCGTTGTCCTCGTCCCAGCGGGTCGTGTTTTTTCGGGGCTTGGCCACCGCGGAAGCCTAGATGGTTGATCGGCGATCGACGCTCGCGGGGACGTGACCTAGGGCTCGGTGTGCACGATCACGTCGGCGATGTCCGGGTAGGCCCCCCGAATTCGCTCCTCGACGTCGCTGGCGTGGGCGTGAGCCTCGGACAGAGCCTGGCCCGGGGCCATCCCGAGCGTCAGAAAGGCGACCAAGCCCCCATCTGTCTGGAAGAGCCGAAGCTCCCGCGGGAGCCGTCCCGTTTCGTCCTCGACGATTCGCCTGACGCGCGCGGCCTCCGCTTCGACGTCTGCGGCCGGTAGAGGCCGCCCCTCGGCCTCGGCTGCGAGTGGTTCGAGATGCGTCTGCACGCGGTCGATTTCGGGGACCGCCTCGAGCACCGCTTCCTCGAGCTCGGTCGCTACGTCGTGCGCGTCGCCGAGCGAGAGCGAGCCCGGAAGCTTTAGATGCAGTGAGAGCTCGGTCCGATCGCCCACGCGAAGAAGCGCCATGTTGTGAATCTCGCGCACGCGCGGCACGTGGAGTGCCGCGGCAAGAGCACGCTCCTGGAGGGCTGCGTCCGCTCCGCGCGGCTCGACGTGGACGACGACGTCCGTGCCCGGCACGGCGTCCTCGACCGCGCTCTCGACCGCGTCCGCAACGGCATGTGCCTGCTCGAGGACTGCCGCAGGCGGCATGCCGATGACGACATCGGCGAAGTGGCGGCCGGCTGCCCGCCTCATCCTGATCCTGCGAAGCTCGACCTCGGGCTCGATCCCTTCGATCGCTTCCCGGGCACGAGCCTCGGCCGCGGCCGGCACGCGGTCCATAAGGACGTCGACATTCTGCCGGATCAACCGAGTTGCTCCGGCGAGGACGAGCACCGCGACGAACAGGGCTGCAGCGGCGTCCGCCTCCGGGGTTCCGGCCCGGGTGCCGATGAGGCCGAGCAGCACGGCCAGCGAGCCACCGAGGTCGCTCAGGAAATGAACTGCGTTGGCCGTGAAGGCAGGGCTCTCGTACCGACGGCCGGCCCGGAAGGAGACGCGCGCGCGAGTGGCATCGATCACGATCACGATCCCGATCACAACGAAGGCCCACCAGGCGGCGTCGACTTCGTGACTCTCACCCAGGAGCCGCGAAACCGCCAGGCCGGCGATGACCAGGCTCGCAATTACGAGGATCGTCGCCTCGGCGAGGGCGGCCAGGTGCTCAGCCTTGCCGTGTCCGTAGGAGTGGCTCTGATCGGCGGGGCGCACGGCCACCCCCACCGCGAAAAGGGTCAGGATGGCGGCCACGAGGTCGGTGCCTGAATGTGCCGCCTCCGACAGGAAACCGAGACTGCCCGTGACGAGTCCCGTGCCGAGCTTCAGGCCGATAAGGGCGACCGCGGCCGCAACGGAGGCGAGTGCGGTCCTTCGCTGGGGCGTCACAGGCGAAAGGTAGAGCACCGGGCGTCGGTATCCTGATTTCCATGGCCCAGTCCCCCGAGCCACAGGCCTTCGAGGTCGACTGCCCGCACTGCAAGAAGAGCTTCACGGCCGAGCTCCTGCGTGGCGGCGCCGCGCGGCACCACGGCTTCAAGTGCCCACACTGTCGGCTGTTCGTTGCCTACGAGCGGGCGGACGAGCAGGAGCGGATCGAACCGCAGGCGTAACTCAGGCGGCGCACGCTCCGGGCCGGCCGGCTTTCTCTAGACGCACTCCTTGAGGCCCTGTGCCTCCGGCAGCGATTCGAGCTTCTTGAGCGTGTTGTTCTCGATCTGGCGGATCCGCTCGCGCGTCACACCGAAGGCGCGGCCCACCTCTTCGAGCGTCCGCGGCTGATCACCGTTCAGCCCAAAGCGCATCTCGATCACCTTGCGCTCGCGGATGGGCAGTGCGTCGAGCGTCCGGTCGATGTCCTCGCGCCGGAGGTTCAACGACGCCGAGTCGAAGGGCGACTCGGCCTGGTCGTCCTGGACGAAGTCCCCGAGCTCGGACTCCTCTTCCTCGCCGATCGGCTTCTCGAGGGAGACAGGCAGCTGCGCCATCCGCAGGATGTCGCGCACCTCCTCGGTCGTGATCTCGAGCTCCTCCGCGATTTCGTCGGGCCGCGGCTCGCGGCCGAGGCGCTGGACGAGCTGGCGCTCAATGTGGACGACCTTGTTCAGCTTCTCGACCATGTGCACCGGGATCCGGATCGTGCGCGCCTTGTCGGCGATCGCCCGCGTGACAGCTTGGCGGATCCACCAGGTTGCATACGTCGAGAACTTGTAGCCCTTCCGGTAGTCGAACTTCTCTACCGCTCTGATGAGCCCTAGGGAGCCTTCCTGAATCAGGTCGAGGAACGAGAGGCCCCGTCCGAGATAGCCCTTGGCGATCGAAACGACGAGGCGGAGGTTGGCCTCGATCATCTGGGTCTTGGCGCTCATGTCGCCTCGCTCGATCCGCTTGGCGAGGTAGACCTCCTGGTCGGCGGTGAGGAGCGCCACCTTGCCGATCTCGCGAAGATAAAGGCGCAGGGAGTCCAGCGAGGGCTCCACCGTCAGATCGAGCTTCGGAACGGGTTTGGAGTCGTCCTCCGCGAGGGAGGGCTGCTCGTGCGGAGGCCCCTTGTGCTCGACGCCCTCGACCAGCTCGACGCCGTGGTCGATGAGGTAAGTGTAGAAGTCCTCGATCTGCTCTTTTGTTAGGTCGACCTCCTCGAGCCCAGCGACGATCTCGTCGTAGCTGAGGAAACCCTTCTCCTGCCCCTCCGTGACGAGCTTGTGCAGCTCTTCGACGTCGGGAAGCGTAATGTCGACCGTCAGCATCCAACCGCCTTTCTTCGCGCTCCGGGAGGGGACGAAAAAAGAGCCCGCGAGATGCGCTTCTTCCCGACTCACAGGCCCGCAGTTGGCGGGATCATATGACGGCTTGTGGAAAAGCGCTAGGCCAAATTCTTTGAGTGGTAGGGATCGTCACGAACTGCGTGCCACCTGTACGACTTCCCACGCTAGGCTCGACGCAGGGGGTAACCATGAGGGGGTCCCCCGGGGGAACCTCCCGGAGCGGCTCGTCCGGCCAAGTTCGCGCTGCCGGCTCACTCGGCGAAGATCTCGCCTGGCGGCTCACTCGGCGAAGATCTCCCCTACCGGCTCGCGCCGGCTGTTCTCGACCGGGAGCCGGGCGAGCTCGTCGACGCCGAGGTAGGCGGCGAGAGCGGGTCCGGTGGCGCGGTTCGCGCCGTCCTCGACCTTGAGCGCGACGCCGGTTCCGTCGGGGAGGCCTACGCACATCACTCCCTCGGCGCCGCGCTTTGCAATCGCTCCGGGAAGCGCTCGCATGATCCGCGTGTCGACTGCCTCGGGCCCGCCGATCAGGTCCGGCCGCGACCGCATGGCCGTAACCACCGAGGTGGACCCGGGAAGCTCCTCGCGC
>DATHAG010000018.1:0-2758 GCA_035296825.1 Gaiellaceae bacterium
CGCGGCCGGTGGTACTTGAAGCTCCGCGAGAAGATGCGCCGACCGGAGGCGAAGAGGGCGGAGCCGATCGTGTCGCCAGCGAGGGCCTCGACGGGCTTGTCGTCGTAGTAGAAGACGACCTTCTCGCTCCGGTCGAGCCGCTCGCGAGGCTGGGGCGGAAGTCGCATCAGGCGGCCGGCGGTGACGGGGTCGAGGGCGCTTCCGGGCCGGGCATGCCTGCGCGTTCGTGCGGCTGCGGCAGCTCTGTCTTCAGCACTTCGTTCGTGCGGGTATCGCGCTCGGCCAAGAACCACACCTCACAGCCGAAGCGGTGGTACCACCACTCGCGTTGCACGCCCGCCACGTTTTCTCGGAAGTAGAGGTAGGTCGTCAGCTCCCGGAACGTCTCCGGGCTCTCCGGTCGCTTCGTGACCTCGCCCTGGTAGTGAAACTCGTTGACGTCGCGGGGCCCACAGTTCGGGCATGAGAGCAGAAACGACATCACCCAACCTCCGCGCCGGCGGCCTGGGCGTCGTCGAGCATGCGCTGGAGCTCCACGAGCACCCAGAGTAGGGCATCTCGGGTCGCGGCCTCGGCCGCAGCGCCGTCGCGGGCGCGGCATGCTTCGAGGAGTGTGTCGGGGCCCCGGCGCAGGTCGGCGAACGCCTCCGGATCGCGGCAAAGATAGAGGATGTAGCGCTCGACGCGGATCCGCTGATCCTCAAGCGCCCGCAGCAGGCGCGGGCGATCGGCACACCGGTAGCAGGCGTCGCGCAGAGACCAGAAGGGCGGGATATAGGCGTCGAGGTCGCCGGCGCGGAAGGCCCGCTCCATTTCCTTGCGCGCGCGCTCCATCTCGGCGAGGGCCTCGGGAGTGCACCGCTCGGCTCCGGCACGGGCCAGGAAGGTCTCCAGTCCGAGCCTGAGCGCCTGGATCTCCTCGAGCTCGTCGAGGCTGAGGGGGGCGACGCTCGAGCCGCGACGCCTCTGGCTCACGACAAGGCCCTCGCTTTCAAGGCGCCGAAGCGCGTGGCGGACCGGGGTAAGGCTGACCCGAAACCGGGCTGCGAGCGCTTCGAGACGCAGGCGCTGGCCGGGCGGGAGCTCGAGGCGTCCGATTTCCTGGCGGAGAGCGCGGTAGACACCGTCCTCGACGGACGGGATCTCGAGCGGAGTTGATTCAGGACGCGGGGGAGGCAAGAGGTGACCTTTGATCAAAGATTTCTACGGGCAGAAGGGCGTGGTGTCAAGCGCCTTGGGAGTTAGCCCGTATTCCCCGTGCCGGGAACCCAGCTGGTTCCAGCGAGGGGGACACGCGCCATCGCTGCTGCCTCGACGGTCAGCGCTACGAGGTCCTCCGGCTCGAGGTTGTGGACGTGGGACTTGCCGCAGGCCCGGGCCAGGGTCTGCGTTTCGAGCGCGAGCACGCGCAGGTAGTTGGCGATCCGCCGACCACCAAGCACCGGGTCGAAGCGTGCCGCGAGCTCTTCGTCCTGCGTCGAGATCCCCGCCGGGTCGAGGCCCGCCTGGTAATCGTCGTAGTACCCGGATGCACTACCGAGCTTCCGGTACTCCTCGTCGAGATCAGGGCTGTTGTCGCCCATGGCGATCAAAGCCGCCGTTCCGATCGAGACCGCGTCGGCGCCGAGCGCGAGGGCCTTCGCGACGTCGGCGCCTGTCCGGATCCCACCGGAGACGATCAGCTGCACCTGGCGGTGCATCCCGAGCTCCTGCAGGGCATCGACGGCGAGCCGGACGGCGGGAAGCGTTGGGATGCCCACGTGCTCGATGAAGACGTCCTGCGTCGCCGCCGTTCCTCCTTGCATCCCGTCTACGACGATCACGTCCGCCCCGGCCTTCACGGCCAGCCCGACGTCGTAGTACGTCCGCGTCGCCCCGACCTTGACGAAGATCGGCTTCTCCCAGTCGGTGATCTCTCGGAGCTCGCCGATCTTGATCTCGAGGTCGTCAGGACCTGTCCAATCGGGGTGGCGGGAGGCGCTGCGCTGGTCGATCCCCTTCGGAAGGTCACGCATCTCCGCGACGCGGTCCGAAATCTTGTGGCCGAGCAGCATCCCGCCGCCGCCGGGCTTGGCGCCCTGGCCGACGACGACCTCGATTGCGTCTGCCTTCCGCAGGTCGTCCGGGTTCATGCCGTACCGCGACGGCAGTAGCTGGTACACGAGCACCTTTGAGTGCTCGCGCTCCTCCGGGGTCATGCCTCCGTCCCCGGTCGTCGTTGACGTCCCGACCTCGCTCGCGCCCCGCCCGAGGGCTTCTTTCGCCGGAGCGGAGAGCGCCCCGAAGCTCATGCCGGCGATCGTGACGGGGATCTGGAGCTCTAGCGGCTTCTTCGCAAAGCGCGTGCCGAGGACCACGTCCATCTCGCAGCGCTCCCGATAGCCCTCGAGCGGATAGCGAGAGACGCTGGCACCGAGGAAGAGGAGATCGTCGAAGTGGGGCAGGCGGCGCTTGGCTCCGAAGCCGCGAATGTCGTAGATGCCCTGCTCGGCGGCGCGCTGGATCTCCGCGATCACGTGCTTGTCGAAGAGGTAGGACTCGCGGAGGCCCCAGGGTCTGTCGGCGGCGGCCATCAGTACGCGCCGGCGTTGTCGATCCGGAAGTCGTAGAGCGTGCGGCCGGATCCGTAACGGCGGAAGTCCGACGGGTCGACATCGGCCAGTCCGGCACGGTCGAGCAGTGCTCGAAGCTCGGCTCGGTGCTCCTCCTGCAGCTCCTTCGCGATGCAGTCGGCGCCGAGGGCAGCGACGCTGCCGCG
>DATHAG010000019.1:0-13603 GCA_035296825.1 Gaiellaceae bacterium
GCCGACGGTGCCGTAGCCGAGAAGCGCTACCGGGACGTCAACCGAGCTCACGCGCCGGGGTTCCTTCCCGCTGCATGAGGCTCCGGAGCTCGCGCCCGACCTCTTCGACCTGGTGGGCCGCCGCCTGTTTGCGGAGCTTCTGGAAGCGCGGGCGTCCGGCTTCCTCCTCCGCAATCAGCTCGCGGGCGAAGGAACCCGAGCGTATGTCCTCGAGGAGCTTTCGCATCGTGGCGCGCACGTGGTCGTCGACCATTACCGGCCCCCGGGTGAGATCGCCGTACTCGGCTACGTCGGAGATCGAGTAGCGCATGTAGCTGAAGCCGCCCTCGTAGATGAGGTCGACGATCAGCTTCATCTCGTTGATGCACTCGTAGTAGGCGATCTCCGGCTGGTACCCGGCCTCCACGAGCGTCTCGAAGCCGGCCTGCATGAGGGCGGTGACGCCCCCGCAGAGGACCGCCTGCTCGCCGAAAAGGTCGCTTTCGGTCTCTTCCGCGAACGTCGTCTCGAGCATGCCTGCGCGCCCGCAGCCGATCGCGGCTCCGTAGGCGAGCGCCAGGTCGCGAGCGTTGCCGCTCGCATCCTGCGCGACAGCGACGAGCCCGGGCGTGCCGCCGCCGGCCTCGAACACCTCGCGGACACGGTGACCGGGCCCCTTCGGCGCGACCATGATCACGTCGTGGCCCTCCGCGGGCGCGATCTGGCCGAAGTGGATGGTGAACCCGTGCGCGAAGAGGATCGCAGCGCCCGGCTCGAGGTTGGGCGCGACCTCAGCCTCGAAGACGCCCTTCTGGATGTGGTCGGGCAAAAGGACGGCGACGAGCTGTGCGCCCCGTACGGCGTCGGCGATCTCGCGAACGGTCAGCCCGGCTGCCTCGGCTTTCTCCCAAGACTCGCTGCCGGCACGCAGGCCGACCTCGACCTCCACGCCGGAGTCGCGCAGGTTGAGGGCGTGCGCGTGCCCCTGGCTTCCGTAGCCGACGACGGCCACCTTTCCGTCCAACAGGTCGAGATTGCCTTCGCGGTAGACCTGTGCCATGAGAGTTCCTTTCGCCTAGCTGGTTGGTCGGGATTTCGCGCGCACGCGGGAGAGCATCTATCGGAGGACGTGCTGACGACGGGGGGCGCGGCGGGCCGCTGCGCGCGGCAGTGCAATTCGGCCCGTGCGGACGAGCTCCTTGACGCCGTAGGGACGGACCAGCTCCTCGAAGGAGTCGAGGACGTCGGGCGGGCCGACCAGCTCGAAGATCATCGCCTCGGGGCCGAGGTCGGCCACGTGTGCCTTGAACGTGTCGGCAACCGCAAGCAGCTCGGGCCGGCGCTCGGGCGAGACCGCCACCTTGATCAGCGCCAGCTCGCGCTCGACCGTCTCCCCCGGCTCGAGCTCTGAGACGCGGAGGACGTTGACAAGCTTGTGCATCTGCTTCTCGATCTGCTCGAGCGAGTGCTGGTCGCACTCGACGCGCAGTGTGATCCGGGAGACGTCCGGCCGCTCGGTCGGCCCGACGGCGAGGCTCTCGATGTTGAACCCGCGACGAGCGAACATGTTCGAGACGCGGGCGAGCGCGCCGGGCTTGTTCTCGAGCAGGACCGAGAGCGTGTGGGTCACGCTTCGACCGTCTCACCCTCGGGGTACTCGAGGATGTCGATCGCGGCGGCGCCGGCCGGGATCATGGGGAAGCACTTCTCCTCCGGATCGCAGCGGGCGTCGACGACGGCAGCCCGTCCGCAGGTGAGGGCCTCGTCCAGGGTCTCCTCGAGCCGGTCCTCCGAGTCGACGGTGAACCCGGCACACCCGTACGCCTCCGCGAGCATCGCGTAGTCGGGAACCTGGTGGGTCAGGTGGGTCTGTGCGAAGCGCTCGGCGTAGAACATCTCCTGCCACTGGCGCACCATCCCGAGCCAGCCGTTGTTCACGACCACGGTCACGATCGGTAGCCCTTCCAGTGCTGCCGTCGCGAGCTCCTGACACGTCATCTGGAAGCAACCGTCCCCGTCGACACAGATGACTGTGGCATCGGGGCGGGCGGCCTTGGCCCCGATCGCGGCCGGGACGCCATAGCCCATCGTCCCGAGGCCGCCCGACGTGATGAAGCTGCGGGGCCGGTCGCAGACGACGTACTGCATCGCCCACATCTGGTGTTGCCCGACGCCGGTCGTCCAGACAACGTCGTCCCGCCCCGCGGCCAGGTCGCGGAGCGTCTCCAGAACGGTCTGCGGCTTCAGGGAGTCGCCGTCCCGCTCGTACCGGTAGGGGAATGCATCCCGCCACTCGTCGATCTGCGTGCGCCAGGCACGTGGCCCTTCCGACCCGCCCTCCCGCAGGCGGCCCACTTCGTTCGCGAGCCCCGCGAGCGCGAGCTTGAGCGGGCCGACGACCGGGATGTCCGCGTGCCGGAGCTTTCCGATCTCGGCGGCGTCGACGTCGAGATGGATGACCTGCGCGCCGGGCGCGAACGCTGTCAGCTTGCCGGTCACGCGGTCGTCGAACCGGGCGCCGACCGCGATCAGCAGATCACACTTGTTCATGGCCCAGTTCGCCCACTTGGAGCCGTGCATCCCGGGCAGGCCTGCATGGAGCGGGTGCGACTCGGGAAAGGCGCCCTTCGCCATGAGCGTCGTCACGACCGGCAGCCCACCGGCCTCGGCGAGCTCCCGGAGCTCTTCGAAAGCCTCTGCGTTTACGACACCGCCGCCGACATAGAGCACGGGCTTCTCCGCCGCTGCGATCGCCCGCGCGGCCTCGCCGAGCTGGCGCGCATTGACCTTATGGGGCGGCTTCCAGCCGGGCAGGTCGACCTCGTCCGGATAGCCGAAGTCGATGGCGGCTTCCTGAACGTCCTTGGCCACGTCCACGAGCACCGGACCGCAACGGCCGGTGCGAGCGACGTGGAAGGCCGCCTTCATGACGTGCGGGAGTTCTTCGACGTCCTGGACGAGCCACGAGTGCTTGACGATCGGGAGCGTAATTCCGGTGGCGTCGACCTCCTGGAAGGCGTCGGTCCCGATCAGGTTGGTTCGAACCTGTCCCGTGATGCAGACAAGCGGCGTCGAGTCCATCCAGGCATCCGCGATCGGGGTCACGAGGTTCGTCGCGCCCGGCCCCGAGGTGGCCATGGCGACCCCGACCCGGCCCGAGGCGCGTGCGTATCCCTCTGCCATGTGGCCCGCGCCCTGCTCGTGGCGGGCCAGGACGTGTCGCACGCTCGTGCCGCGTGCGATCGAGTCGTACGTAGGCAGGATCGCCCCGCCGGGGATCCCGAACATCACGTCAACGCCCTCAGCCTCGAGCGAGCGGAGGATGGCGTCGGAACCGAGCATCTTGGCCATCAGGCGTACGCTCGGCGGTAGAACTCGAAGTTCGTGACGCGCCGCGGGAGCTCTGCGAGCAACGCATCCATGAACTCGCGCGTGGTGGATGCGACGCCGGACGCGACCATGTCCGGCGTGCGAGCACCGTCGGCAACCGCACCTGCGACCGCCTCCGCGAGCGTTGCGGCCGCGCTCGGCTCGTGCAGGCCTTCGTCGAGCATGAGCGACGCGGCGAGAAGGATCGAGCAAGGATTCGCAACGCCCTGCCCCGCTTCCTCGCTGTCGACGTCGTCAGCAGGCGAGAACACGCCGGGCCCGTGGCCGAGGAGGCCGTGAGCGACGACGCGCCGCCCGCGCTCGCTCGAGGCGACCATGCCGGCGAGAGCCTCTCCGAGCGCCGGCGCCGTGACGGCGACGTCCACCGACTCCGCATCGAACGCAAGTCGCGGGACCGCCTCCGCAACCCCCAGGTGCTCCACGAGGACGCCGTCGTACCTCACCGAGGCGCGATCGACGAGCGAGGCCCAGCCGGAGTCCGACGAGACCGAGACGAGCCTGGCGCTCCCTGCGACCGCGGTCTGGAACGCACGCTCGACCGTCCACTCGGCGGCGTCATCTGCGAACGGCGACAGGACGGAGACGTCGACCTGGCCGGCCGCGCGGACGCGGGTGACGCGGGCCCGAAGGTCGAGTTCGGCGACGACACCGGCCAGGGCCGGCTCATCGGCGGCTGCGACGAGCACGGCGTCCGCGGTGAGGCACGCCGTCCGCGTCGGCGCCGGAAGGTGGTGCCCCGACCTGCTGAGCGCCTCGCCGCCGAACGGAACGTGTGTCTCCTCGACTGCGAAGCCGTGATGACGAGAGACCGCGGCGACCGCGCGACTGGCCTCGGCCATGACCTCAGGGCCGACGCCGTCCCCCGCCAGGCAGGCGACTTTGTAGTTGCGCTTCCCGCTCGGTGTCATGGGACTCCAACCTCCGTGAAGACTTCGTGGACTGATACGTGCTTCTGTGTATCGGCAAGACACTTGAAGCGCGCGAATGCGTCGTTCAGCTCCTCGCCATCCAGCCGGTAGCCGAGGTCGGCGCACGCGAGTGCGAAGGCGTGGCGGCCGGAGTGCTTTCCGAGCGGCAGCGTCATCCGGAGGCCGAGCTCCTCGGGATCCATGATCTGGTAGGTCGCCGAGTCCTTCAACATGCCGTCCTGGTGGATTCCGGCCTCGTGGGCAAACGCGTTCGCGCCCACGATTGCCTTGTTCCGCTGCAGCGCGTAGCCCGTCAACCGCGAGACCAGCATCGAGGCTGCTCCGATCTCACGAGGGTTCACCCCGGTTTCGACCTCGAAGGCGGACCGACGCACCTTGAGTGCCATCACGACCTCCTCGAGCGCCGCGTTCCCGGCCCGCTCGCCGAGCCCGTTCAGCGTGCACTCGATCTGGGTTGCGCCCGCCTGCACCCCGGCGAGAGAGTTCGCAACCGCGAGTCCCAGGTCGTTGTGGCAGTGAACGGAGAGCGAAACCTCACGGAGCTCGGGGCAGAGGTGCTGGACCTCGAGCAAGAAGGAGGCTTGCTCCTCGGGCAGGCAGTAGCCGACTGTGTCGGGCAGGTTGATCGTGGTCGCACCGGCGCGGATCGCCTCGCGGGCAACCTGGGCGACGAAGCGCGGGTCGGAGCGGGTGGCGTCCTCGCACGAGAACTCGACCTCGTCCGCAAGCTCGGCCGCGTAGCCGACCGCCCAGCGGGCCTGTTCGACGACCTCGGCGGGCTCCATGCGGAGCTTCTTCTCCATGTGAATCTTGCTCGTGGCGAGGAAGACGTGGAGACGCGAGCGCTGAGCGTCCGCGAGCGCCTCGGCTGAGGCGTCAATGTCCTCCTTCCGCGTTCGGCAGAGCGATGCAACGGTAGTGCGTTTGACCACGCGCGCGACCGCTTGCACTCCTTCGAAGTCGCCGGGGGACGAGACTGCGAAGCCCGCCTCGATCACGTCGACACCGAGGCGCTCGAGCTGCTCGGCGATCTCGGCTTTCTCGTCGGGCGCGAGCGCGATCCCCGGCGACTGCTCGCCGTCGCGCAAGGTGGTATCGAAAATCGTGATCCTGCGGACTGACACTTGCTCCTCCTCGTGGTTTGAACCCCTGCACCGGAGACGCACGTCTCCCGTGATCGGTCGGCGTGTGCACCTGCGCGGCGCGTGGTCGTGTACTCCCCCTAGAGGGGGAGAATCACGACGAGGAGAATCGAGTCGAGGCAGAGCGGCGCTCCGGCAGTGCCGGTGCGCACAGAAAAGGTGGAATCAAGCCTCGTCACGTTGCTAGCAGTGTGGCGAGAGGTCGGTAGGTTTGTCAACCCCCCGTCCGGGGCGGTGCGACTCCGCGTCCGATCAGGTGTTCAGACCCCGCGCGGGAGCGGGCTGCCGCCGCCAGGTGACCATGGGCCGCAAGAAAAACGCAAGCGCGGCGGCGAGGAAAGAGAGCCACGCGACCACCTCAAGCAGCGAGGGATTCCCGTTGTAGCCGAAGAGGGCCTTCAGGAAAAGACCGGAGTTCGAGTCCTCGCTGACGATCCCGTTCGTGTCCCAGACGTGCTCGACGGTCATGGGCAAAAGGCCGGCTTCCTGGAACTCGTGGATTCCGTGGGCGAGAAGGCCGGCGGCGAACACGATCAGAAGAATTCCCGTCACCGTGAAGAACTGGCGCAGGTTCAGCCTTCGCGATCCCATGTAGAGGGCGACGCCGAGCGAGATCGAGACGACTAGGCCGATGACGGCCCCGACGGAGGTAGAGAGGGGCGTCGAGCTCTCGCTGATCGCGAAGAGGAAGAGCGCCGTCTCCCAGCCCTCCCGTACGACCGCGAAGAAGACCACAGATGCGAGCCCGACCGCGGAGCCGGCTGCGATCGCGCCCTCGAGACGCGTCTCGAGCTCCCGCTTGATCCCCATCGCCTGCTTCCGCATCCAGAAGATCATCCAGGTGAGAACCGCGACCGCGGAGAGCATCGCGACGCCCTCGAAAATCTGCTCGGCCCGGCCTTCGAGCGCTCCCACGGTGAAGAAGAGCGCCGCGCCGGTCAGGGTCGAGACGAGGACGGCGGCTGCGGTGCCGACCCAGATCGTCCTGAAGTGCTGGCGGTTGTCCGTTTTCGCGAGATACGCCAGGACGATTCCGACGATGAGGGAGGCCTCGAGGCCTTCCCGGGTCGTTACGAGGGCCGCACCCAAGTCATTCTCCTTCGTGTCGAGTTCCGCTCAGTCTTGTAAGGCGTACCTTACAACGAGGCGTGCAATAGGAGTCGCGCTCTAGGGGGGTCAGCTGGGAAGGGCTCTCAACGGCGCTACCCTTCGTCCGCGATCCCGATCCTTCTCTCAGCCGACGCGACGCCGGTGCCCGCTCCACTCGTCTGCATCGACCCGGGGCACGCGCGAACGCCGAACCTCTCGACCGAGCCGATCGGCCCGGGCTCGTCGATCCGGAAGATCAAGGACGGCGGCGGCACCGCCGGCGAGGCCGTCGTCGTGCTCCAGATCGCGCGCAAGGTGCGCTATTTGCTCGACCGCCGCGGACTCCGCGTCGCGATGACCCGGACGGGTGCGGAATTCACGTACGGGGCCGGAGGCAACGTGGATCGCGCTCGTTTCTGCAATCGGCGGAGCGCCGCACTCATGCTCAGGATCCACGCCGACGGGTCGGTTGACCGTACCCGCCACGGTGTGTCCACCCTCTATCCGGCCTGGCATCGGGGCTGGACGGACGACGTGTACGCCCCGAGCCTCAGGGCCGCCCGGCTCGTTCAGAGAGCAGTCGTCCGTGCGACCGGCGCGGCGAACCTGGGGCTCTCGCGACGCTCGGACCTGACCGGCTTCAACTGGGCGAACGTCCCGGTCGTGCTCGCGGAGACGGGGTTCCTCACGAACCGGCGCGAGCGGGCGCTGCTCACGTCGGCGCGCTACCAGTGGAAGATGGCAGGCGCCCTCACGCGCGCATCGGCCACCTTCGTTTCCGGCTAGTCGGCGTCGCCGTCGGCGTCCGGGTCGCGGCGCATCTCCTCGGCGGCTGCCCGCGCCTCCTCGTGCACCCGCCGCCGCATCGCCTCGAACTCGTCCGCAGGCTCAGCCGGCTTCGAGGTTTCCGGCTCTGACACCTCCGCTGGGGACGTGGGCGGCGCGGCCGGCTCCTCGACTGCGGTCTCCGCGGCCATGCCTGCGGCCTCGAAGTCTTCCTCGTCCGCCCGGGCAGTCCGCGCCTCGGCCAGCTTCTCGCGGAGCTCCCGTGCCCGCGGATCGAGCCTCTCGTGTGCAACCCTCGGCCTGCGGCGCCGCAGAAGCACCGCGGCTGCAAAAGCGCCGGCGGCGGCACCGGCCAGGAGGGTCGAAACTCTTCGCACCCCTGTCACTCTTCCACGACCGGCGTTGTGCGGGCAAGCCCAGGAGGCTCGCTATACTCGTACAACTTCCTGCTTCGCCCGGCGCCGTCCGTTCCCGAGCGGCGCGAGCAGGCGAGGCCGCTAGACCGAGGGAAGGAGGTTCGGGAACCTGATGAACGCGTACGAAATCATGCTCATGCTTGATCCTGAAGTGGAGGACGAGCGCCAGAACGAGATTCTTTCTCGCATGCGCGAGCTCGTCGAGAAGGGCGGAGGCGCCTGGCAGAGCCACGAGCCGTGGGGCCGCCGAAAGCTCGCGTACGAGATCGACAAGAAGACCGAGGCGCACTACCACCTGGTGCAGTTCGACGCGGAGCCCGTGACGCTCGACGAGCTGACCCGGGTTCTGAAGATCACCGACGGCGCCATGCGACACATGGCCGTTCGGCGACCGAAGCCTCGCCGGAGAGCGACCGCGGACGAGCCCGTCGTCCCCGAAGGCTAAGATGGCGAACATACGTTCTACGAAAGGGAGTTTCTGATGGCTGGCGACATCAATCGAGTCACGCTCGTCGGACGCCTCACGCGCGATCCCGAGCTTCGGCATCTTCCGTCTGGGGTCCCCGTGCTCCAGCTCGGTCTTGCCGTCAACGGCAGGCAGAAGGACGACGGGGACAACTGGGTCGACAAGCCCAACTTCTTCGACGTGAAGGTGTTCGGCAATCAGGCCGAGATGCTCTCGAACCACCTGGCCAAGGGCCGGCGTGTCGGCGTCGACGGCCGGCTCGACTGGTCGTCCTGGGAGGCGCAGGACGGGTCGAAGCGGTCGAAGGTCGAAGTCATCGCTAATACGATCCAGTTCCTCGACAGCCGCCAGGATGCCGAGGGCGGCGGCCAGCGCGAGTACGTACCCGCCGGCGACGTCGCAGCCGACCGCTCGGACTTCGGCCCCTCCGGGACCGACGACGACATTCCGTTCTAGACAGACAAGGAGTCGCGAAGACCGATGGCACAGCAGACGAAGGGAAACCGCCGACCCCGGCCGGGGGCCGGAGGGCCGCTGCGGAGGAAGAGTTGCTACTTCTGCAGGGAGAAGATCGACGAGGTCGACTACAAGAACTACAACCAGCTTCGCCGGTATGTCTCCGAGAAGGGGAAGATCCGGTCACGCCGGATCACGGGCGCCTGCCGGCGGCATCAGGAGCAGGTCGCGACGGCGGTGAAGCGCGCACGAGAGATGGCGCTCCTGCCCTACGTCACAGGCTAGGCCGCGCCGATGGATGTCATCCTCCTCACGGACGTCGAGAAGGTCGGCCTGCGCGGCGAGGTGGTCAACGTCTCGCGCGGGTACATGCGTAATTATTTGAGCCCACGCAGGCTCGCAGAGCCGGCGACCGCGGCCAAGGTTGCGGAGCTCGAGAAGCGCGAATCCGAACGAGCGAGGCACGAGGCGCGGAGCTTCGAGCAAGCGCAGGAGATCGCCGAGACCCTTCGCAAGACGGTGCTTCGCTTCGACGTGAACGCCGGGCCGCAGGGAACTCTCTTCGGCTCGGTCACCGCGACGGACATTGCCGACGAACTTTGGCGGACGCGCAAGATCCGTGTCGATCGCCGCAAGATCGCTCTTGGCGACTCGATCAAGCGGATCGGGCGCTACGAGGTCCCGATCGACGTCTTCCAGGACGTGCGGGTCGAGGTGAAGACGCTGGTGGTGCCCCAAGGCGGCGAGCTTCCGCCCGAGGAAGAGCTGCAGGCGATGGAAGAGGCGGCACGGGCGGAGGAAGAGGCGGCCAAAGCGGCCGAGCCCGAGGGGGAGGAGTGGTTGGAAGAGCTCCTCGAGGAAGAGGAGGAGACTCCGGCCGGCGAGCCGGAGGACCTCGAGCAGGCGGAGTCCGGCTCGGCGCCCGAGGTGGACGCCGAGGGCGGGACTCCGGACTCGGGAGAATCCCCCGCCCAGCCCGCCGACGCCGAGCGCGAAGACTCGAAGCGCAGCTAAACCGTTCTCCACCAAGTCGTCCACACGCCTGTGGGCGGATCCATGAACTTCCCGCTCTTTGCGGGCGGATCGTTCAGCCGGGTGGGCTCTTGCCCGTGGACGGCCGGGACAGACCTGGGGACGTCGTCCGGCGAATATGGGAACATGTGTTTCCTTTTACCTGCTCTTCGAGCTAGCAGACTGTGGACGCGCACACCGAGATCAGGCCCTCTACGGTCGTGGCTCGAATGGCCACCGCCCTTCGCGACACTGCCCCTGTCCCACCGCAGAACCTCGACGCGGAGGAGTCCGTCCTCGGAGCGATGATGCTCGCCCCTGGGGCGATCGCCGCGGTGAGCGAAGTCCTCGATGCCGGAGGACGCGAGTTCTATCGCGAGAGCCACGCGAAGATGTACCGCGCCGCGCTCGCGCTTTATGCGAAGGGCGAGCCGGTCGACGCGATCACGCTCGTCGACCAGCTCGACGAGCGAGGCGAGCTCGAGGACGTCGGAGGCAAGGCGCGGGTCCACGAGCTCGCAGCTCTGGTTCCTGCGAGCGCGAACGCAGGCCACTACGCGCAGATCGTCCGCGAGGCTGCCACCCTCCGGGGGCTCATCCGGGCGGGCGGAGAGATCGCCCGGCTCGGCTGGGAGCGTCCGGGAGAGTCGACCGAGCTCGTCGACCAAGCGGAGCAGATCGTGTTCGACCTCTCGCAGCAGCGGGCAACCGGGGAGTTCAGCCACATCGAAGCGCTCTTGAAGGAGAGCTTCGAGCGGATCACAGCGCTTTACGAGTCGGGTGCGGACGTCACCGGCGTCCCCTCGGGCTTTCGCGATCTCGACCGGATCACCTCTGGCTTCCAGCCCGGGAACCTGATCATCATCGCCGCCCGCCCCAGTATGGGGAAGTCCGCCCTCGGGCTTTGCATGGCCGCCAATCTGGCAGTCCGCCACGAGGTGCCCGTGGCGCTCTTCACACTCGAGATGTCGAAGTCCGAGGTGACGCAGAGGCTCATGTGCAGCGAGGCGAAGGTCGAGTCCCAGCGGCTCCGCACGGGGAAGCTCGCCGCGGACGACTGGCCCCGGCTGACGGCTGCCTGCGACAAGCTCGCAAAGGCACCGGTCTACGTCGACGACACGGGGTCGGTCACGATGATGGAGATCCGCTCCAAGGCGCGGCGGCTGAAGTCCAAGCATCCGGACCTCGGCCTCATCGTGATCGACTACCTGCAGCTCATGACCTCGGGCACGAGCGCGGAGAACCGCGTGCAGGAAGTGTCACAGATCTCTCGCTCGCTGAAGGTGCTCGCCCGTGACCTCGACGTCCCGATCATCGCGATGTCGCAGCTCTCGCGGGCCGTCGAGCAGCGCCACGACAAGCGCCCCATCCTCTCCGACCTGCGCGAGTCGGGATCGATCGAGCAGGATGCCGACATCGTCTGCTTCATCTACCGCGACGAGTACTACGCAGGCGAGGAATCGGATCAACAGGGCCTCGCGGAGGTGATCGTCGCAAAGCACAGGAACGGCCCGACCGACACGATCAAGCTCTCGTTCCTGAAGCGCTACGCGAAGTTCTCGGATCTCGCGGCCGCGTAGGAACCCGAGTCGCCCGGCGCGCGGAGTACGCTCCAGAGCGATGCCAGCGACCGTCATCGTCGGGGCCCAGTGGGGGGACGAAGGCAAAGGGAAGATCGTGGATCTCCTGGCCCAGCATTCCGACTTCGTCTGCCGGTACCAGGGCGGCCCTAATGCAGGGCACACGATCGTCTGCGACGGCGAGACCTTCAAGCTCCACCATGTGCCCTCGGGCATCCTGAGCAAAGGGAAGATCTGCGTCGTCGGAGCCGGGTGCGTTATCGACCCAGGGCTCCTCGTCGAGGAGATCGACGAGCTCGAGCGACGCGGGGTCACGACGGCCGGGCTTCGGGTCTCGGGAAACGCGCACCTGATCATGCCCTGGCACGTCGCGATCGACTCGGCCAGCGAACGGCGGCTCGGGAAGCTTCAGATCGGCACGACCCGCCGGGGAATCGGCCCCGCCTACGCGGACAAGGCCGCACGCCTCGGTATTCGGGTGCAGGACATTCTCGACCCGAAGATCCTGCGCCAGAAATTCGAGACGGCCCTCGCAGAGAAGAACATCGTGCTGGAGCGCCTCCACGATGCGGCTCCACTCCAGGTCGAGGAGCTTGCCGAGCGGATGGAGGCCTGCGCTCAGCGGCTGCGTCCCTACGTGGCCGACACTACGCTACTCGTCGATCGGGCCCTCAAGGAAGGCCGGCGAGTCTTGCTCGAAGGAGCGCAGGGCACGCTCCTCGATCTCGACCACGGCACATATCCGTTCGTCACCTCGTCGAATCCGATCGCGGGCGCGGCGGCGACGGGCACCGGCATCGGGCCAACTCGGATCGACAGCGTCGTGGGCGTCGCGAAGGCGTACGTGACCCGGGTCGGAGAAGGCCCATTTCCAACGGAGATCGAAGGACCTGACCAGGAGCGGGTTCGCGAGCTCGGCGGCGAGTACGGCACGACCACGGGGCGGGAGCGCCGCTGCGGCTGGCTCGACCTCGTCGGCCTGCGCTTCGCTGCCCGCGTGAACGGCTTGACCTCGCTCGCCCTGACCAAGCTGGATGTGCTCTCGTCCTTCGGAGAGCTGCCGGTCTGCACGCGCTACCGGCTCGCGGACGGGACGAAAACGGAGGAGATTCCCGCTCACCAGACCGATTTCCACCATGCCCGACCGGTGTACGAGACCCTGCCAGGGTGGAACGAGCCGCTCGACTCGGTCGAACACCTCGAGGAGCTGCCGGACGCGGCGCGGCGATACGTCGACTACGTTGAGCGGGCGATCGACGTCGAGGTCACAATGATCGGCACCGGAGCGGACCGCGAGCGGGTGCTGACGCCCCGCGGGCTTCGGGCCGCCGTCAGCGTCACCTGAGGTCGCTCGGCTCGTTGACATTCCGGAGCAGGCTCTCGTCGAGCTCGACGACCCTGGTTTGGAGCTCGCCGAGCAGCCGGTGCAGAGCGAAGTCCTGAGCTTCGATCCGTTGGTCGACGACCGGGAGGATGCTCCGGCGGTAGACCCCCGGCAGCGGGCCGGTCTGTGGAACGGCTGCGTCCACGTTTTCGGCGCCGTCGGCAAGGAGCCGAAGGGCGTCCGGGGTCATATGCGGAAGGTCGACCGGCAAGACGAGGCAGAGATCCGTCTTCGCGGCGCGAAGCCCGGCAGCAAGGCCGACCATCGCCGCCCGGATCTCGCTCCGGTCGTCAACCACGGGAAACGGAAGCGGGAGCCCGTCCGCGGTCTTGCCGACGGCGATCACGCTGTCGCAGGCCGTACCGAGAACTCTGTACGCACGCTCCGCCAGGGTCTCGCCCTCGAAGCGCGCGAGCGCTTTCGGGGATCCGAAGCGCCGGCTCGCCCCGCCGACGAGGAGGACCCCGGTTACGCCGTGACGCGCCAACGCTCGGAGTAGACGTTCACCCGGCCCCCACGGACAAAGCCGCAAAGGGTCATGCCACGATCGCGCGCGAGGTCGACCGCAAGCGAGGAGGGCGCCCCGACAGCCACGAGGACAGGGCACCCGGCTACGGCCGCCTTCTGCACGAGCTCGAAGGAAAGTCGCCCGCTGACGCACATGACATGGCGCGCGAGAGGCAAGAGGCCCTGGCCGAACGCCCAGCCGATCACCTTGTCCATGGCGTTGTGGCGCCCGACATCTTCGCGGAGGCAGACGAGCTCGCCATGTTCGTCGAAGAGGCCGGTGGCGTGCAGCCCCCCGGTGGCGGCAAACGTCGGTTGGGCCTCACGAAGCCGCTCCGGCAGCTCCGCCACGAGCGCGGCGGCGACGACCAGATCGCTCTCGAGACGGGAAGTCTCGACCGCGACAGCCTCGAGCGCGCCCTTGCCGCAAACGCCGCACGAGGACGTGGTGTAGAAGCTTCGACGGTG
>DATHAG010000020.1:0-4069 GCA_035296825.1 Gaiellaceae bacterium
CCTGCGGGTCGTTCTCGGCAAGGCCGAGATGCTCGCGGACGATATCGCCGACTGGCATATACGTAATCCCTCGCCGTAAGAGAGACAGCGGCCTGTGCGGAGGACCGGTTCGGGCGACCGAGAGCGGAGCCACTCGCGAAACTCGCGGAGCAATGTCGTCTTCCCGATCCCGGGATCGCCTATGACGGTCACGAGGCGCGGCCGACCCTCTTCGACAACGCGAAGATACGTCCGTTGGAGAGCCTCGAGCTCTCTGTCACGGCCGACGAAGACGCGCTGCAGTCCGCCGAGACGCTGCGGCCTCATCGGCAGTCCGCGGACGAGACGTCGACAGGCGACGCCGTCCGGCTTTCCCTTGGCCGGAATCGTCGCCGGCTCGGCGAACTCGAACGCGCTCGACACGGCCGAAACCGTGCGCTCGCCGACCAGAATCTCACCCGGCTGAGCGCCCTGCTCGAGACGCGCTGCAATGTTGACCGTGTCGCCGGTGACGAAGGAACTTCCGACGCGGGCCTGTCCCGCGACGACCTCACCGGTGTTCACGCCGATACGTAGCGAGATCACACCACCGAACAGTTCTTCGAGACGTTTCTGCATCGAAAGCGCTGCGTGCAAGGCGCGCTCCGCGTGGTCTTCCTGAGCTGCGGGAGCGCCGAAGGCCGCCATGACCGCGTCGCCGGCGAACTTCTCGACGGTTCCGCCAGCGTCGGCGATCTCAGTCGCCATTGCGTCGTAGAACCGATTAAGTAAGGAGCGGGTTCGCTCGGCGTCCTGGGCGCTGGCGAGCTTCGTCGAGCCTACGAGGTCCGCGAAGAGGACAGTTGCGAGTTTCCGCTCTTCGCTCGGCTGAGCCGGTTCGGAGATTGGCGCGCCACAGTTGGGGCAGAATCGAGACGCGGTAGGGGCAGATAGCCCGCAGTTCGGACAGAACGCCACGCCGGGATTATTCGCTGCGCCTTGCGCACTACCAAGTTCAGTGGGCGCACCTGGGATCGAACCAGGGACCTCCCGCGTGTGAGGCGGGCGCTCTCCCGCTGAGCTATGCGCCCCGGAGACGAGAATAGCAACGGCCCTCTCGCTGCTACCATCTCCCTCCCGGTCGCGCTAAGCGGGGAGCTAGCGGTTCCCTGAACCCGCAATCCGCTCTAGCGGGGCCGAACTCCTTCCCGAGGAGGAACGTTCGAGGGTAGGGCTTTCCGACGTAAGTGTTGACTGTCAGGTCCCGCGCACTGAGAGCCTGCGAACCGCGTCAGGTCCGGGAGGAAGCAGCGCTAAGCAGCTTCTCTCAGGTGCCGCGGAGCAGCCTGGCACGAGCGAGCGTCGTACGCACCGCCCCCGATCCAACTACGACGGAAGGTGCGCGACCGGGATATAGCTCGAGGGAGCCCAAGGTTCCCTCGAGCGGTCTTTCCTTGCATGGGGAACCTTAGTTTCCCCTCGCCCCCTCCTCCGTTTAGCATGGCTGCGTGACCGCCCTCTACCGGAAATACCGCCCTCAGACCTTCGACGAGGTGGTTGGGCAGGAGGCGGTCGTCCGTACACTCCGCAATGCGATCGGTCGCGATCAGATCCGGCAGGCATATCTCTTCGCGGGGCCGCGCGGGACCGGCAAGACATCGCTCGCACGCATCTTGGCGAAGGCGCTGAACTGCGAGCAGGGCCCGACGGTCGAGCCCGACGGCACGTGTAACTCGTGCCGCACGATCGCGTCCGGCACCTCGCTGGACGTCATCGAGATGGACGCGGCCAGCCAGCGCGGGATCGACGACATCCGCGAGATCCGTGACCGTGTCGTCCTCCAGCCGGTCGAGGGCCGCTACAAGGTCTACATCCTCGACGAGGCGCACCAGCTCACGGACGCCGCGTTCAATGCGCTCCTGAAGTTGATCGAGGAGCCCCCGCCCCACCTCGTGTTCGTCTTCTGCACGACCGAGCTCGGAAAGATGCTCCCGACCGTCCGCTCTCGCTGCCAGACGTTCATGTTCTCGAGGCCACGCCTTCCAGAGCTCACGAAGCTCTTGCGTACGGTGGCGGACGGCGAGCAGATCGACGTCCCGGACGCAGCCCTCGCCCTTGTGGCGCGGAGCGCCCGCGGCAGCTTCCGGGACGCAGTGTCGACCCTCGATCAGCTTGCCGCCGCGACGGACGGGCAGATCACGGTTCAGGCCGTCCTGCAGCTGCTCGGCGCCGTTGAGGAGGAGGCCCTCTTCCGGATCTGCGACCTGATCGTCGACCGCGACACCGGCGGCCTCCTCACATTCGTCGAGGAGCTGGCCGACCAGGGGCAGGATCTCGCCCGGCTCGTCACCGACCTGCTCGAGCACCTCCGCCACCTCCTGCTGGTCCAGCACATGGGCGAGGTGCCTGAGTCGATCCCGGTTACCGATGAGACGCGCGAGCGGCTCCGGTCCCAGGCGAACCAGCTCGGCGAGCCCGACGTGCTGCGGCTTGTGGATCTCCTTGCCCTCGCAGTCGACGACGCCCGCCAGGGCGGCGACCCGCGCCTCCCGCTCGAGCTCGCGCTCGTCAAGGTGACCCGGCCCGGAGCAGATCTTTCCCGTGAGTCGCTCTCCTACCGCCTGGAGCAGCTGGAATCCCGAACGCGCGAGTCCCGCCCCCTCGCGACCGAGGCTCCTGCGCCGACCCCACCCCCGGACCAGACCCAGACCGCCGCCGCCCGGTCGGACGAAGCGCCCGCCTCCGAAGAGCCGGGCGACCGCCCTCCACTCGAGCTGGAGCAGCTCCAGCAGCTCTGGCAGCAGGCAATCGTCCCGGCAGTCGCCGAGCGCTCCATCCCTGCCGGCTCGGTTCTGAACGAAGCGCGACCCGTCGAGCTGGCCGGCGAGCGGCTCGTGATCGAGTTTCCTCCGGCCGCCTCCTTCCACCGGAACCTCGCCGAAGAGCCCAAGAACTCCACGCTCCTCGTCGACGCGATCCGGGAGGTGACCGGACGCCGCCTCGATCTCGCCTTCGTCGTCGGAGAGGGCGGCGGCGAGGAAGAGGCGGACGAGCACGAGCGAGAGCCCGAGACCGAGGAAGAGTTCATCGCCCTCTTCAAGGATCGCTTCGACGCACGCGAGGTCGACGGGACCTGATCCCTGCGTTTCGCGCTCCACGACGTGTGGGACGTTGAAAAGGTGCCTCGAGACGCGCGCCGAGAAGAGAACCAGAAGCTGTTCAGGCGGGGGAACGAGTCCCTGCACAACGCCGCCGTCGGCGCCGGTTTGGCAACGACAACGGTGCCGTTTCTGTGCGAGTGCGCGGACGAGAACTGTCGCGGCTCAGTTCAAGTCACTCCCGAGGAATGGGAAAGCGTCTCCACCGAGCCCAACCACTACCTCATGCTGCGCAGCCACCCACGTAGCAAGGGTGAGGAGGTCGTTGGGTCGATCCGCGGGTACGAGATCGCTCTGAAGCCTGGCTAGGGCTCCGCTTAGGACGCCGCGGCCTCGTATTCGTCGTGCCGACGCCACCACTCATACGGTGCCGTCTGGGGCCGGCCAGCGGGTGAGTCCTCCCAGGTCTCCTGCCGGCCGAGTGGTGTCAGGTCGAGGAAGGTCCAGTTGCTGCCGAGCGCCTCGGCGCCGCGCCCAGAGGTGAAGTAGGTGCGGTAGACGCGGTCGCCGTCGCGGAGGAAGACGCTGAGGCCGAAGGTCTCGCCCTCGTCGGTCGTGACATCGAAGTCGACGTTGAAGTCGCTGCCGAAGGAGGAGTACCACGGCAGGTTCCAGCCCATGCGCTTCCGATACGGCTCGAGGTTGGCCAGCGGTGCACGGGAGACCAGGACCAGGGAGGTGTCGCGGGCGTGGACATGGGCGGGGTGGCCGACGTTGTCGACGAACATCGAACAGCCCTCGCAACCCGCGGACGGCCAGCCGTCGACCCCGGGGGCGAACATGAAGTGATAGAGGATCAGCTGACGGCGTCCATCGAACAGATCGAGCAGGCTTGCTGTGCCTTCAGGTCCCTCGAAGGCGTAGTCCTTGTCGATCCGGACCATCGGCAGCCTTCGCCGCTCTGCGGCGAGCGCGTCTCGCGCCCGGGTTGCCTCTTTCTCCTTGGCCAAGAG